>NZ_JACVVH010000018.1:0-106447 GCF_016647865.1 Pseudomonas sp. S60
CATTTCGCAAAACCCCTATCTGCGCATGCAGGTAGGGGTTTTGTCTTTGTGCGATGAAAAAGCGACGCTGGTCGGGCCCGTGAACCGTCGCCCCTTTGGGCCTGCCTAGACACAAGCGCCTCCCACAAACCCAGCCAAGGCCACTAGAATAACCCCACCCACCCAGTCAGAAGCACCCTATGCCCAACCCTGCCGAACCAGAAGCACTGGCCGACCTACCGCTGGACGAACTGGTCGCCTGCCATGAATGTGATCTGTTGCTGCGCAAGCCTGTTCTACACAATGGTGAAAAGGCGTTATGCCCACGCTGTGGATACGAGCTATACGCCCACCGGCACAACGTGGTGAACCGCAGCCTGGCCCTGGTGCTCACTGCGCTGCTGCTGTTCATCCCGGCCAACTTCCTGCCGATCATGCAGTTGCACCTATTGGGTCAAACCTCGGACGACACGGTCTGGAGTGGCGTACTGGGCCTGTACGACTCGGGCATGCGTGGCGTGGCCATTGTCGTGTTCCTGTGCAGCATGGCGATTCCGTTGTCCAAGCTGCTTTGCCAGTTGGCTGTGTTGCTGGCCATTCGGCTGAACGTTGGGCGCAAATTTGGGTTGCTGTTTTATCGCATCTATCACCACCTGCGAGACTGGGGCATGCTCGAGGTCTATTTCATGGGTGTGTTGGTGGCCATCGTGAAACTCGTGGACCTGGCCGAGATTACCGTGGGCCTTGGCCTGTTCTGTTTCATCAGCCTGTTGCTGGTTCAGGTGTGGCTTGAAGTGGTGATGTCACCGCACCAGATCTGGAGTGCGTTATCGGGGGAGGACCTGCATGCGGGCGATTGATGCAGGCATTGTTGTCTGCAATGAGTGTCATGAACTGAACCGGCAGGTGCCTGGCGACACTTCGCAAACCTGCACCCGGTGTGGTGCCTTGGTGCACGCACGCAGGCCCAACAGCATCGTGCGAACTTGGGCGCTGCTGGTGGCGGCGTTCATTCTGTACATCCCTGCCAATGTGCTGCCGATCATGACGGTCAGCTCATTTGGCCAGGGCAGCCCCGACACCATCATGTCGGGCGTCATTGCCCTGCTCAAACACGGCATGGTACCGATCGCTGCGGTAGTGTTCGTTGCCAGTATCCTGGTGCCGACGTTCAAGCTGGTGGGTATTGCCTTGCTGCTGTATTCGGTCCAGCGTCGCCAGCCACTGTCAGCACGGCAACGCATCTGGATGTACCGCTTCATCGAATTCATAGGGCGCTGGTCCATGCTCGATATCTTCGTCATTGCCATCCTGGTGGCAGTGGTGAATTTCGGGCGGATAGCCAGTGTCGAAGCCAATTTGGGCGCTGTCGCCTTTGCAACCGTGGTGATTCTGACGATGCTTGCTGCTTTGACCTTCGATCCCCGACTGATTTGGGACAATACGGAGTCGGATGACGACCATGAGTGACCTGCCAACGGCCAAAACCCGCCCCGCTTCCAACTGGTCGGCCATCTGGATCCTGCCCCTGATCGCCTTGATGATCGGCGGCTGGCTTGCGTGGCAGGCCTACCGCGAAGCTGGCGTGCAGATTGAAGTGCGCTTCGAGTCGGGCGAAGGCATCGTCGCCAACAAGACCGAGGTAATCTACAAGGGCATGCCTGTCGGTAAGGTGAAAAGCCTGGTGCTGGATGCCAAGGGTGAGAATCAGGGCGTCATCGCCACTATCGAAATGAACCAGGCGGCAGAGAACCACCTGAACAAAGGCACCCGCTTTTGGCTGGTGAAGCCCAGCGTCAGCCTGGCAGGTATTACCGGGCTAGAAACGCTGGTATCAGGTAACTACATTGCCGTCAGCCCAGGGGAGGGCGAGCCGACCAAGCGCTTCACCGCACTCAAGGTTGCGCCCCCGCTCTCGGATTCCGAACCGGGGCTGCACCTTGTGCTGAAGGCCGAGAGGCTGGGGTCACTCAACCGCGACAGCCCGGTGTTCTACAAGCAGATCCAGGTTGGGCGGGTGAAGAGCTATCGTCTGTCTGACGACCAGAGCACGGTCGAGGTAAAGGTCTTCATTGAACCTGCCTACGCCAACCTGGTGCGCAAGCACACGCGCTTCTGGAACGCCAGCGGCGTCAGCATCGATGCCTCGCTCTCTGGCGTGAAAGTGCGCAGCGAGTCGTTGTCCAGCATCGTTGCTGGTGGTATCGCCTTCGCTACGCCGGAGCATCGCAAGGACAGCCCGCCAACCGACCCGAGCCTGCCGTTCCGGCTTTATGAGGACTTCGATGCCGCCCAGGCGGGCATCCGTGTGAAGGTGAAGCTCAGCGACTACGAGGGCCTGCAGGCTGGCCGTACGCCGGTCATGTACAAAGGTATCCAGGTGGGGTCGCTGAAAACCCTGAAGATGGAGGACAACCTTTCCAGCGCCACCGCCGAGCTCACCCTGGACCCGCTGACCGAGGATTACCTGGTGGAGGGCACCCAGTTCTGGGTGGTCAAGCCGTCGATCTCGCTTGCCGGGATCACCGGCCTGGAAGCGCTGGTAAAGGGCAACTACATCGCCATCCGCCCGGGTGAGAAGGGCGCGAGGCCTGAGCGTGAGTTCGAAGCGCGGGCCAAGGCGCCGCCACTGGACCTGAAAGCGCCCGGCCTGCACATGGTGCTGTTCGCCGATACCCTGGGCTCGCTCGAAGTGGGCAGCCCGGTGATGTACCGCCAGGTGAAAGTGGGCAGCGTGCAAAGCTACCAGTTCGCCCGCGACAGCAACCGTATCCTGATTGGCGTTCACATCGAAAAGGAATACGAAAAGCTGGTCAATGCATCGTCACGCTTCTGGAATGCCAGCGGCATTACCCTTACCGGTGGCCTCTCGGGTATCAAGGTGAAGAGTGAATCCCTGCAAACCTTGATGGCAGGGGGTATCGCCTTCGACACGCCACGGGCGAATGCACCGCTCAAGCGCCACATTCCGCGCTTCCGCCTGCATGAGAACCAGGAGGCCGTAAACCGTGCGGGCACCCTGGTTACCATCCGGGTGCAGCGGGCTGATGGATTGAAGCCAGGTACCGCCATCCGCTTCCGTGGGCTGGATGTGGGTAGCATCGAGAGCGTCGACCTTACGGCAGACCTTCAGGCCGTGCTGTTGCGCGCGCGTATCACCGAGGCGGCTGACAAGATCGCCCGTGTTGGCACCCAGTTCTGGGTGGTCAAGCCGGCCCTGGGCCTGGTGCGTACAGAAAACCTTGATACCTTGATCAGCGGGCAATACCTGGAAGTGCAGCCTGCCGCCAAGGACCGGGGGCCGCAGCGTGATTTCATTGCCCTGGCTGATGCGCCGGAGGTAGCGGGCCCTGAAGTAGGCCTGCCGTTGACCCTCAGTGCACCGCGCCGCGGCTCGATCAAGGCTGGTGTGCCGGTGACCTACCGCGAGGTCGCAGTGGGCAAGGTCACTGGCTTCGAGCTTGGCCAGAGCGCTGACCGCGTGCTGATCCACATCCTGATCGAGCCCCGTTATGCCAGCCTGGTGCGCAGCGGCAGCCGTTTCTGGAACAGCAGTGGCTTCGGTTTCGACTGGGGTCTGTTGAAAGGGGCGACCGTGCGTACCGAGTCGCTGGAAACCCTGATCGACGGCGGCATCGCCTTTGCCACGCCGGATGGAGAGCGCATGGGTAACCCTGCGCGGCCGCAGCAGACCTTCGCGTTGTTCGACAAGGCCGAGGATGACTGGCTGCAATGGGCACCGAAAATTCAGCTGGGCAAGTGACCCATCGAGGGGCCGTTGGCAGCGGCCCCTTGATGTAGAGGGCTCAAACTACAAACTGCAGGCAACAAAAAACCGACCCTAGGGTCGGTTTTTCGACTAGCACGTCGCTTAGGCAGCTGCAGTTTCTTTCAGCGCCTTGATGTGGCCATTCAGACGGCCTTTGTGACGAGCAGCTTTGTTCTTGTGGATGATACCCTTGTCGGCCATACGGTCGATTACAGGTACAGCCAGAACGTAAGCAGCTTGTGCTTTGTCGGCGTCTTTTGCGTCGATGGCCTTGACTACATTCTTGATGTAGGTGCGGACCATGGAACGCAGGCTGGCGTTGTGGCTGCGACGCTTCTCAGCCTGTTTTGCACGTTTCTTGGCGGAAGGTGTGTTGGCCACCGTCGAGCTCCTCGAAAGACTTTAGGTAAATAGCAAACAAAATAGGCCGCGAATCATGCCGATGAGTCGACCGGATGTCAAGGCCACTTGCAAGGTTCCGCCGAGCGGTGCACCAACAGGCGGGAAAGATTCCTTTCTGCTGCGCGACCTGTAAACTCGGGAATTTTTGGCTCCCCTGCGAAGGCGCGGGAGTATCGCACATTCGGACGCTGTCTGGCAGCGTCCTCTGCCATTGGCGTGAATCTTTTCGATGAACCTGCTCAAATCACTGGCTGCGGTCAGCTCAATCACCATGATTTCCCGGGTGCTGGGCTTTGTCCGCGACACCATCCTTGCGCGCATCTTTGGCGCCGGGGTGGCCACCGACGCCTTCTTCATTGCTTTCAAACTGCCCAACCTGCTGCGGCGCATTTTTGCCGAAGGCGCGTTTTCCCAGGCATTCGTGCCCATCCTGGCCGAATACAAGAGCCAGCAGGGCGAAGAGGCCACGCGCACGTTCGTGGCCTATATCAGCGGGCTGCTGACGCTGGTGCTGGCCGTGGTCACCGCCATCGGCATCCTGGCCGCACCCTGGGTGGTGTGGGCCACTGCCCCAGGGTTCGTCGACAGCGCCGAGAAATACCAGCTCACCACCGACCTGCTGCGGGTGACGTTTCCTTATATATTGCTGATCTCGTTGTCGTCCCTGGTGGGCGCCATCCTCAATACCTGGAACCGCTTCACGGTGCCGGCCTTCACGCCCACCCTGCTGAACGTGGCCATGATCGCCTTCGCCGTGTGGCTGACGCCGTACTTCAACCCGCCGATCATGGCCCTGGCCTGGGGTGTGCTGGCGGGCGGCCTGGCCCAGTTGCTGTATCAACTGCCGGCGCTGAAGAAGATCGGCATGCTGGTGCTGCCGCGGCTGAACCTGCGCGACGCCGGGGTGTGGCGAGTGCTCAAGCAGATGCTGCCCGCCATCCTCGGGGTGTCGGTGAGCCAGATCTCGCTGATCATCAACACGATATTCGCGTCGTTCCTGGTAGCCGGTTCGGTATCGTGGATGTACTACGCCGATCGCCTTATGGAACTGCCTTCGGGCGTGCTGGGCGTAGCGTTGGGGACCATTCTGCTGCCGACCCTGGCCAAGACGTACGCCAACCGGGACCGTGAGGAATACTCGCGGATTCTCGACTGGGGGCTGCGCCTGTGTTTCCTGCTGGTACTGCCCTGCACGCTGGGCCTGGCCTTGCTGGCTGAGCCACTGACGGTTGCGCTGTTCCAGTACGGCAAGTTCAGTGCGGTAGATGCGGCCATGACCCAGCGTGCCCTGGTCGCCTATTCGGTAGGGTTGCTGGCAATCATCCTGGTCAAGGTGCTGGCACCCGGCTTCTATGCCCAGCAGAATATCCGCACACCCGTGAAAATTGCCGTGTTCACCCTGGTGTGCACACAACTGTTCAACCTGGTACTGGTAGGCCCCCTGGCACACGCTGGGCTGGCCTTGGCGATCAGCCTGGGCGCCTGCCTGAATGCCGGCCTGCTGTTCTGGAAGCTGCGCAGCCATCAGCTGTTCCAGCCGCAACCCGGTTGGGTGTTGTTCCTGTGCAAGCTGGTGCTGGCGGTCAGCCTGATGTCGGCGGTATTGCTGGCCGGCCTTCATTACCTACCCGCCTGGGAGCAGGGCAACATGCTTGAGCGCCTGTTGCGGTTAGGGGCGCTGATCATGGCAGGGGTGGTGACCTATTTTGGCTGCCTGTACCTGTGCGGTTTCCGGCCCCGGCATTTCGCCCGCAAAGCCTTGCACTGAAGCACGGCCGGGCCAGGTGTCGGTTTTTCACATTCCATGCCGCCCTTGGGCGCTGTTGCCTGTTACCGGCGCCCGGGTGTGGTTATAATCGGCCACTTTATGAGCAAGAAGCGCGTTATGCAGCTGGTTCGAGGTCTTCACAACCTGCGCCCCGAACACCGGGGGTGTGTCGCCACCATTGGCAACTTCGACGGGGTTCACCGCGGCCACCAGGCTATCCTGGCGCGCCTGCGTGAGCGCGGCCAGGCACTGGGCCTGCCCACCTGCGTGGTCATCTTCGAACCGCAACCGCGCGAATATTTCGCCCCCGATACTGCACCGGCCCGCCTGGCCCGCCTGCGCGACAAGGTCGAGCTGCTGGCCGACGAGGGCATCGACCGGGTGCTGTGCCTGGCGTTCAACCAGCGCCTGGGTGAACTCGGCGCCGATGACTTCGTCAAGGCCATCCTGGTCGATGGCCTGGGCGTGCGGCACCTGGAGGTGGGCGACGACTTCCGCTTTGGCTGCGACCGCGCAGGTGACTTCGCCTTTTTGGTCCAGGCCGGCCAGCAGTACGGTTTTACCGTCGAGGCCGCCAATACGGTGATCCAGGACGGCCTGCGGGTCAGCAGCACCGAAGTGCGCAAGGCCTTGGCCGATGGCAACTTCGAACTGGCCGAACACCTGCTGGGCCGCCCTTACAGCATCACTGGCCGCGTGTTGCACGGCCAGAAGCTGGCCCGCCAGCTCGGTACTCCCACTGCCAACATCCAGCTCAAGCGCCGCCGCGTGCCGCTGTCCGGGGTCTACCTGGCCAGCATCGAGATCGACGGCAAGGCCTGGCCGGGTGTCGGTAATATCGGCGTGCGCCCCACCGTTGCCGGTGATGGGCGCCCGCACCTGGAAATTCATCTTCTGGATTATGCCGGCGACCTGTATGGCCGGCGCCTGACGGTGGTGTTCCACCACAAGCTGCGTGAAGAGCAGCGATTCGCCTCCCTGGAGGCGCTGAAGTCGGCGATCGATGCGGATATCGCCGCCGCACGTGCACATTGGCACGCTCAACCGCTAACCAAGAGCCTGAAATGACCGACTACAAAGCCACGCTAAACCTTCCGGACACCGCCTTCCCCATGAAGGCCGGCCTGCCTCAGCGCGAACCGCAGATCCTGCAGCGCTGGGACAGCATTGGCCTGTACCAGAAGCTGCGCGAAATTGGCAAGGATCGTCCCAAGTTCGTGCTGCACGACGGCCCGCCCTATGCCAACGGCAAGATCCACATCGGTCACGCGCTGAACAAGATTCTCAAGGACATGATCGTCCGCTCCAAGACCCTGTCCGGCTTCGATGCGCCGTACGTGCCGGGCTGGGACTGCCACGGCCTGCCGATCGAGCACAAGGTCGAGGTTACCCACGGCAAGCACCTGTCTGCCGACCGCACCCGCGAGCTGTGCCGCGAGTACGCTGCCGAGCAGATCGAAGGGCAGAAAACCGAGTTCATCCGCCTGGGCGTGCTGGGTGACTGGGGCAACCCGTACAAAACCATGAACTTCGCCAACGAGGCCGGTGAAATCCGCGCCCTGGCCGAGATGGTCAAGCAAGGCTTCGTGTTCAAGGGCCTCAAGCCCGTGAACTGGTGCTTCGACTGCGGTTCAGCCCTGGCCGAGGCCGAGGTGGAATACGCCGACAAGAAGTCCCAGACCATCGATGTGGCGTTCCCGGTCGCCGACGAAGCCAAGCTGGCAGCTGCCTTCGGCCTGCCGGCACTGGGCAAGCCCGCTGCCATCGTGATCTGGACCACCACCCCGTGGACCATCCCGGCCAACCAGGCGCTGAACATCCACCCGGACTTCACCTACGCCCTGGTCGACACCGGCGAGCGTCTGCTGGTGCTGGCTGAAGAACTGGTCGAGCCGTGCCTCGCCCGCTACGGTCTGGAAGGCGCAGTCATCGCCACTGCCAAGGGCCAGGCGCTGGAACTGATCAACTTCCGCCACCCGTTCTACGACCGCCTGTCGCCCATCTACCTGGCCGAGTACGTCGAGCTGGGTGCCGGTACCGGCGTGGTTCACTCCTCGCCAGCCTACGGTGAAGACGACTTCGTTACCTGCAAGCGCTATGGCATGGTCAACGACGACATCCTCACCCCCGTGCAGAGCAACGGCGTGTATGCCGAGTCGCTGCCGTTCTTCGGCGGCCAGTTCATCTGGAAGGCCAACCCGGCCATCGTCGAGAAACTGAGCGAAGTCGGTGCGCTGATGCACACCGAAACCATCAGCCACAGCTACATGCATTGCTGGCGCCACAAGTCGCCGCTGATCTACCGCGCCACAGCGCAGTGGTTCGTTGGCATGGACAAGCAGCCAAGCACCGGTGAGCCGCTGCGCGAGCGCGCCCTCAAGGCCATCGAAGACACCAAGTTCGTCCCGGCCTGGGGCCAGGCACGCCTGCACTCGATGATCGCCAACCGCCCTGACTGGTGCATCTCGCGTCAGCGCAACTGGGGCGTACCGATTCCGTTCTTCCTCAACAAGCAGACCGGCGAGCTGCACCCGCGCACCGTCGAGCTGATGGAAGAGGTGGCCAAGCGAGTGGAGCAGGAAGGTATCGAGGCCTGGTTCAAGCTCGATGGCAGCGAATTGCTGGGTGCTGAAGCCGACCAGTACGAGAAGATCGCCGACACCCTGGATGTGTGGTTCGACTCCGGTACCACCCACTGGCATGTGCTGCGCGGCTCTCACAGCATCGGCCACGCCACCGGGCCGCGCGCCGACCTGTACCTGGAAGGTTCCGACCAGCACCGTGGCTGGTTCCACTCGTCGTTGCTGACCGGTTGCGCCATCGACGGCCACGCGCCGTACCGCGAGCTGCTGACCCACGGTTTCACCGTGGACGAGAACGGCCGCAAGATGTCCAAGTCGCTGGGTAATACCATCGAGCCAGAGAAGGTCAACAACACCCTGGGTGCCGACATCCTGCGCCTGTGGGTTGCTGCTACCGACTACTCCGGTGAAATGGCGGTTTCCGAGCAGATTCTGCAGCGCAGCGCCGATGCCTACCGCCGCATCCGCAACACCGCCCGCTTCCTGCTTTCCAACCTGTCTGGCTTCGACCCTGCGCGCGACCTGCTGGCGCCGCAAGACATGCTGGCACTGGACCGCTGGGCGGTTGACCGTACCTTGCTGCTGCAGCGTGAGCTGGAAGAGCACTACGGCGAGTACCGTTTCTGGAACGTCTACTCCAAGGTGCACAACTTCTGTGTGCAGGAGCTGGGCGGCTTCTACCTCGACATCATCAAGGACCGCCAGTACACCACCGGCGCCAACAGCGTGGCGCGTCGCTCCTGCCAGACCGCGCTGTACCACATCAGTGAAGCACTGGTGCGTTGGATTGCACCGATCCTGGCCTTTACCGCCGACGAAATCTGGCAATACCTGCCGGGCGAGCGTAACGAGTCGGTCATGCTCAACGGCTGGTACGAGGGCCTGAGCGAGCTGCCTGAAGGCACCGAGCTGGACCGCGCCTACTGGGACCGCGTGATGGCGGTCAAGGCGTCGGTCAACAAGGAGCTGGAAAACCAGCGCACCGCCAAGGTCATCGGTGGCAACCTGCAAGCCGAAGTCACCCTGTACGCCGACGAAGGCCTGAGCACCGACCTGGCCAAGCTGGGTGACGAGCTGCGCTTCGTGCTGATCACCTCAGCCGCCAGCGTGGTGCCGTTCGCTCAGGCGCCGGCCGAAGCCGTGGCCACCGAAGTGGAAGGCCTGAAGCTGAAAGTGGTGAAGTCCGGCTACATCAAGTGCGGCCGTTGCTGGCACTTCCGTGCCGACGTTGGCAGCCACCCGGAGCATCCGGAAATCTGCGGCCGTTGCGTCGAGAACCTGACCGGCCAGGGCGAGGTGCGCCACTATGCCTAACCCTGCAGCGGGGCGCTTCGGGCGCCTTGCATGGCTGTGGCTGAGCTTGCTGGTGCTGGTTCTGGACCAGGCCACCAAGCTGTATTTCGACAACGCCCTGACCATGTACCAGCAAATCGTGGTAATCCCTGATTACTTCAGCTGGACGTTGGCCTACAACACCGGCGCTGCCTTCAGCTTCCTGGCAGACGGGGCAGGCTGGCAGCGCTGGCTGTTCGCCCTCATCGCCGTGGTGGTCAGTGCCGTGCTGGTGGTGTGGCTCAAGCGCCTTGGGCGTGACGAAACCTGGCTGGCCGTGGCGCTGGCGCTGGTGCTGGGTGGCGCTATCGGCAACCTGTGGGACCGCGTCGTGCTGGGGCATGTGGTCGATTTCATCCTGGTGCACTGGCAGAACCGGCATTACTTCCCGGCGTTCAACCTGGCTGACAGCGCTATCACGGTGGGTGCGGTGATGCTGGCGCTGGACATGTTCAAGAGCAAGAAGACCGAGGAGCCGGCCCATGACTGACATTCGTATCGGCCAGAACACCGAAGTCACGCTGCACTTCGCCCTGCGCCTGGAAAACGGCGACACCGTCGACAGCACCTTCGACAAGGCCCCGGCCACCTTCAAGGTGGGCGATGGCAACCTGCTGCCCGGTTTCGAAACCGCACTGTTCGGTTTCAAGGCCGGTGACAAGCGTACGGTGGTGGTTGCCCCGGAGAACGCCTTCGGCCAGCCCAATTCGCAGAACGTGCAAGTCATGCCGCGGTCCCAGTTCGAGGGCATGGAGCTGTCCGAAGGGCTGCTGATCATTTTCAAGGATGCCGCCAACGCCGAATTGCCCGGTGTGGTCAAAGCGTTCGATGATGACCAGGTGACCATCGACTTCAATCACCCACTGGCTGGCAAGACCTTGACGTTCGAGGTGGAGATCCTCGAAGTGAAGGCCCTGTAAGCCTGGAGCCGAGCATGCAAATCAAACTCGCCAACCCCCGCGGATTCTGCGCGGGGGTCGACCGGGCGATCGAAATCGTCAACCGTGCCCTGGAAGTCTTCGGCCCGCCAATCTATGTGCGTCACGAAGTGGTGCACAACAAGTTCGTGGTCGAAGACCTGCGCAACCGTGGCGCCATTTTCGTCGAAGAGCTGGACCAGGTGCCGGATGACGTCATCGTCATCTTCAGCGCCCACGGGGTTTCCCAGGCCGTACGCCAGGAAGCAGCAGGCCGTGGCCTGAAGGTGTTCGACGCTACCTGCCCGCTGGTGACCAAGGTGCACATCGAGGTGGCCAAGTACAGCCGTGACGGCCGCGAATGCATCCTGATCGGCCACGAAGGGCACCCGGAAGTGGAAGGCACCATGGGGCAGTACGATGCCAGCAATGGCGGTGCCATCTACCTGGTCGAAGACGAGAGCGATGTCGCCAGCTTGCAGGTCAGAGACCCTGACCACCTTGCCTTCGTGACCCAGACCACGTTGTCCATGGACGACACCAGCCGGGTGATCGACGCCCTGCGTGCACGCTTCCCGAACATTGGCGGGCCGCGCAAGGATGACATCTGCTACGCCACGCAGAACCGTCAGGACGCTGTGAAGCAACTGGCCGACGAGTGTGACGTGTTGCTGGTGGTGGGCAGCCCCAACAGTTCCAATTCCAACCGCCTGCGCGAGTTGGCCGAGCGCATGGGTACACCGGCCTATCTCATCGATGGTGCCGAGGACCTGCAACAGGGCTGGTTCACCGAGGCTGCGCGGGTTGGCATCACGGCAGGTGCGTCGGCCCCCGAGGTACTGGTACGGGGTGTGATCGAACAGCTCAAGGCCTGGGGCGCAACCGGTGCCGAGGAGCTGGACGGGCGTGCGGAGAACATCACCTTCTCCATGCCCAAAGAGCTGCGCGTGCGCTCGCTGCTTTAAGGCGGGCCTCAACTGCCGCCTTTGGTCAGGTGCCCCGGCACTGTGGCGTCTCATTCACTTCGGTCGCCACCCTGACCCTGCCGCTCGAAGCCAGCACCACCTGATGCCGGCTTAGCGCGGTGTCCCGCTCGCAAATGTCCAGCGTGCCCCCCAGCCAGCCACCGCCAGGCCTCATGGGGATGCCCACCGCGCTGAACTTCAGGGTTGCGCCAACGTTGCCCGCAATGCGCAGTGGCCGTGGCAGGCGGTGTTCGCGCAGCACCTGCCCATTGTGCTCGAGCATCACCACCCAACCATTGCCCCACGCGTTGTCCAGTGCCTGCACCCGTACCGGCTGGCCCTGCAGCATGGCGTGCCCACGAGCGCTTCGCAGGGCTTGTGCCAGGTCCCGCGCGGCAGCGGCCCGATGTAGGTCGTCGCTGAACGTGGCGTAGGCCGGCATGCCCAGCTGTGACAGCAGCATCGCGATGGCCAGTGCCGACAATATTTGTATCAGTGTTACGCCACGTTGCTTCACCGTGCATTCCTCCCGGGAAGTGCTTGGCTGTAGCTTCACGGGCGTTGAGCAACCCTGCCAGTGGCAGGTGTACACCACACCTGCGCGAAAAGTCACAGGAGGTGCAAGGATGCACGCAAGGGAACAAGGCATGACCTTGCTGGAAGTGCTGCTGGCAGTGCTGGTGCTGGGCGCCGGCCTGTTCGCGGCAGCGGCGCTCCAGGTAAAGGCACTGCAGGCCACCGACAGGGCCAGGGTCGACGTGCAGGCGGCGCTGGCGGCTCACAGTGATCGTGAGCGGGCGCAACCATGAGGCGCGTCGAACGGGGCTTCGGCTTACTGGAGCTGCTGCTGGCGCTGGCGATTGGGCTGATGTTGCTGACAACTGCCAGCCAACTGTTCGCTTCTGCCCATCAGGTGTGGCGGTTGCAGGGCGCTGCCTTGCGCATGCAGGAGGACGCACGCCTGGCGTTGCTGCGCATGGCCCAGGATATTCGCATGGCTGGCATGTTCGGTTGCCTGCGCTTGCTGCCTGGCGACTTTCCCGACAGTGCCACCCGCCTGGCTTTCACCCGGCCAGTGGAGGTAGGCCCGTCGAGCCTGAACCTGATCGTGGCGGATGTGGCCGGCCACGTTCTGCACCCGGACTGGACCGTGCTTACCAATTGCCGGGACCACGCCCAGGTTGCCGTGGGGCAGGTGCAGGGCAGCGGTGAACTGGCTATTCCCATCAGCCGGCACCGTTACGAACTAAGGGGCAGCACGTTGTATTTCACTCGCAGTAACAGCACCCAGCCGCTGATGGAGCACGTGCGGTCGTTGGATATCGCCTACCTCACAAGCGCTGGCAGCCAGCGTATCGACCTGGACCTTGCGTTGCATGACCCCGCCTTGCAGCTGCAGCAGCGGCACCGCTTGAGTGTTGCCCTGCGCAACCCTGTTTTGCCATGAAGCGTCAGCGCGGGGTGGTGCTGTTGCTGGCGCTGGTCATCAGCCTGTTGCTGGGTGTACTCGCAGCCTCGGCCTTGCGTGCCGCGCTGGTTGAGACGCAGATGGCCGGGGTGCTGCGTGATGGCTTGCTGGCATTTGAGCAGGCCGAGGCAACGTTGCTGGCAGGGCAGGGGGCTTTGCATCACCAGGCGCCTGCACCGTGCCAACCGTGCGCCCCGCCTGAACGCCCCCACGCACTTGAGGGCCACTGGCACAAAGCGCCGGAGGGGTTCTATCAGGTACAGCAGTTGGGTATCAGCACGCGTGCCGCCCATGTGCCGGAGGGGCTGCCTGTCACGTTGTTCAGAGTCACGGCCGTAAGCCTGCAGGCGCAGCCGCGGCATGTGCTGGAGGCGGTCTACGCCACCAACGGCGATCAAATCCGCCGCATCGCATGGCGGCAAAGAGTGCAGGGAGACTGACATGCAGCAAGGCTTGAGCTTGATCGAGCTGTTGATTGTGCTGGCCGTGACCGGCATTCTGGCAGCCATTGCCTACCCCGCCTACAGCGACCACCTTCGGCAGGCCGCCCGTAGCGAAGTGGCCGGCCTGCTGCACGACGCTGCGCTACGGCTTGAGCGGCATCGTGTGCTCACCGGCCAGTATGCCGAGGGCGAGCTGTACCTGCCCGCCGGTAACCGTGACTACAGCCTGCAGGCCCTGCGTGGCAGCGATACCTTCACGCTGCGCGCCCTGCGGCTGCCGCAGGGGCGCATGGCCGACGACCGTTGTGGCGACTTCCAGCTCGACCATGCTGGGGTACGCGGCAACCCAGGTGCCATCGACAGCACGCATTGCTGGGGAAGCTGAAGGTTCAATGATGCCCGGTGCATTGCAGTTTAACTTCAGGTGTTGGATCTACACATGAGCAAGCAAGTAGTGGTGGTTGGGGGCGGGGTAATCGGCCTGCTGACCGCATACAACCTGGCGGCGAGCGTCGGGCAGGTAGTGGTGTGCGATCAGGGCGAAGTTGGCCGTGAGTCGTCCTGGGCTGGCGGTGGCATCGTGTCGCCGCTGTACCCGTGGCGGTACAGCCCTGCCGTCACCGCGTTGGCGCACTGGTCGCAGGATTTCTATCCACAGCTGGGCCAGCACCTGTTCGCCACCACCGGCGTTGACCCGCAAGTGCACACCACCGGCCTGTACTGGCTGGACCTGGACGACGAGGCCGAGGCACTGGCCTGGGCGGCGCGTCAGCAGCGGCCCTTGAGTGCCGTGGATATTGCAGCGGTTTACGCTGCAGTGCCGGTGTTGGGGCCGGGGTTTGGCCGGGCCATCTACATGGCCGGCGTAGCCAATGTGCGCAACCCGCGCCTAGTGAAATCGCTTAAGGCAGCGCTACTGGCATTGCCCAACGTCACCCTGCGTGAACACTGCCAGATCTCCGGCTTCGTCCAGCAAGGCGGGCGGGTTACCGGTGTGCAACTGGCCGACGAGGTGCTGGCAGCGGATGATGTGGTGCTCAGTGCTGGTGCCTGGAGTGGCGACCTGTTGCGCACCTTGGGCCTGGCATTGCCGGTGGAGCCGGTGAAGGGGCAGATGATCCTGTTCAAATGCGACGAGCATTTTCTGCCGAGCATGGTGCTGGCCAAAGGGCGATATGCAATCCCCCGGCGAGACGGCCACATTCTGGTGGGCAGCACGCTCGAACACGCCGGCTACGACAAAACCCCGACGGACGAAGCGCTGGGCAGCCTGAAGGCGTCGGCGGTGGAGTTACTGCCCGAGCTGGAAGGGGCGCCCGTGGTGGCGCATTGGGCGGGGCTACGGCCCGGTTCGCCTGAAGGCATTCCGTACATCGGGCCAGTGCCGGGCCATGATGGGTTGTGGCTGAACTGTGGGCATTACCGCAACGGGCTGGTACTGGCGCCTGCGTCCTGCCAACTGCTTGCAAACCTGCTGACCGGGGCCGAGCCCATCATCGACCCGGCACCGTATGCCCCGCAGGGGCGCTTGGGTTAGCAGCCCGGGCGCAGTTTCAGCCCTGACGGCCAGGCCCCTGTTGCAGGTGGGCCTGGCTGCAATACCACTCGTTGCCTTGGGTGAGCGCACGGTCGGTGGGCAAGTGCACGCCGCAATGGGCGCACCGCACCATTTTCAGGGGCGCATCCAGCTTCGTTTCGGGGCGGGATTGCTGGCTGACTTTGAACTTGCGCCACAGCCAGAACGCGGCGGCGATCAGGACGATCCAGAAGAGTAGGCGAACCATGGTGTTCAGCTTGTCGAATGATGAAGCCGACAGTCTAGGACGGCGCCAGAGAAAAAGGGAGGCCTAATTCGGGGTCACCCCAGGCCTCCCTCTCGGCAGATCAGTCAAACATGCCGAAGGTCATGTAGCTGAACCACGAACGATCCTTCTCGGCTTCCTTCGGCCCTTGCGGCTCGATCGGGTCGCCGTTCTCGTCCTTGGGCAGCAGCTCTTTCGGGATTTCGTCGCGCGCGTCCTGGAACTGCTTGACCACGTCCTGGTTGGCGCGGGTTTCGCCTGGCGGCAGCGGCGTGTCGGTTTCGATCAGGCCCAGCGTGGCCTTGGACAGCCAGCCGCGGCCGTCAGACTCGGTCTGCTTGGGCTGGAACTCGCCATCGGCCAGGCTCGGGTGGTCGGGGTAGTTGAGCTTGAGGGTTTCCAGGCTGGTGGCGGCCAGGTCGTCCAGGTGCATCTTCTGGTACGACTCCACCATCACTGCCAGGCCATCGCCAACCGAAGGGGTTTCCTGGAAGTTCTCGACCACGTAACGGCCACGGTTGGCCGCTGCCACGTAAGCCTGGCGGCTCAGGTAGTAGTCAGCCACATGGATTTCGTACGAGGCCAGCAGGTTGCGCAGGTAGATCATGCGCTGCTTGGCGTCCGGCGCGTAGCGGCTGTTGGGGAAGCGGCTGGTCAGCTGGGCGAACTCGTTGTACGAGTCGCGGGCGGCACCCGGGTCACGCTTGGTCATGTCCAGCGGCAGGAAGCGCGCCAGCAGGCCGCGGTCCTGGTCGAACGAGGTCAGGCCCTTGAGGTAGTAGGCGTAGTCCACGTTCGGGTGCTGCGGGTGCAGGCGAATGAACCGCTCTGCAGCCGACTTGGCAGCCTCCGGCTCGGCGTTCTTGTAGTTGGCGTAGATCAGCTCGAGCTGCGCCTGGTCGGCATAACGGCCGAACGGGTAGCGCGACTCCAGGGCCTTGAGCTTGTTCACGGCGCTGGTGTAGCTGGAATTGTCGAGGTCAGCCTGGGCCTGCTGATACAGCTCGGCCTCGCTGAGGTTCTCGTCGATGACTTCCTTGTTAGAGGAACAGGCCGCGGTGAGCCCGAGGATGGCGATCAGCAGCAGGTGTTTCACTTGCATGGCGGCTTGCGTCCCTTTGACGGCCGCTGTCTTGGGCGGGGCCGTCCTGTTATGATGAGCGCCCCGGCCAACCCCGGGACAAAAGAAGCCGTATTTAACCACAAGCTCGCAGCCGAAACCAAAGGCTGTGCGCCCGCCGAATCGAGCATGTCCGAGATCATTCAACTTAGCGCAGAGGTACCGTCCGAACTGGGCGGTCAACGCCTCGACCAGGTCGCCGCCCAATTGTTCGACGAGTATTCGCGCTCGCGGCTGACTTCGTGGATCAAAGAAGGCCGTCTGACGGTCGATGGCGCTGTCCTGCGCCCGCGTGACACCGTCCATGGTGGCGCCGTTCTGGCCCTTGAGGCCGAACAGGAAGCCCAGGGCGAGTGGGAAGCCGAGGACATCGCACTCGACATCGTCTATGAAGACGACCAGATCATGGTCATCAACAAACCCGCCGGTCTGGTAGTGCACCCGGCTGCCGGGCATGCCAGCGGTACCTTGCTCAATGCCCTGCTGCACCATGTGCCAGACATCATCAACGTGCCCCGTGCCGGTATCGTTCACCGCCTGGACAAAGACACCACGGGGCTGATGGTGGTGGCCAAGACCCTGCAGGCGCAGACCAACCTGGTCGACCAGCTGCAAAAGCGCTCGGTCAGCCGGATCTACGAATGCATCGTGGTCGGTGTGGTAACCGCAGGTGGCAAGATCGATGCCCCCATCGGCCGCCACGGCGGCATGCGCCAGCGCATGGCAGTAACCGACGGCGGCAAGCCTGCGGTCAGCCATTACCGGGTGCTCAAGCGCTTCCGCTCGCACACCCATGTGCGGGTGAAGCTGGAAACCGGGCGTACCCACCAGATCCGTGTGCACATGGCCCACGTCGGGTTCCCCCTGGTGGGTGACCAGACCTACGGCGGGCGCTTCCGCATTCCGCCGGCTGCCAGCCCGACCATGGTCGAGGCCGTGAAAACCTTCCCGCGCCAGGCGCTGCATGCACGCTTTTTGGCGCTGCACCACCCGACCACCGGTGAACGCATGGAGTGGGAATCGCCGCTGCCGGACGACTTTGTGTGGTTGCTGTCCTTGCTGAACCAGGACCGCGAGAGCTTCATCGGATGAGCGAGCTGACGCAGACGCTGCTGATACCTGACTGGCCCGCGCCAGCCTCGGTTCGCGCCTGCGTCACCACTCGTCGGGGCGGTATCAGCCTGCCGCCTTACGACACGCTCAACCTGGGCGACCACGTGGGGGATGACCCTGTTGCGGTCGCCGAGAACCGTCGTCGCCTGAGCTGTGAGTTCGCCATTCAGCCAGCCTGGCTCAAACAGGTGCACGGGCTGGTGGTCGCCGACGCCGACCCCACTGCGGTAGCCGAAGCGGACGCCAGCTGGACACACCAGCCCGGTATCGCTTGCACGGTCATGACCGCCGATTGCCTGCCTGCGCTGTTCTGCGACCGCGCCGGTACCCGTGTGGCCGCAGCCCATGCCGGCTGGCGCGGGCTGGCAGGTGGCGTGCTGGAAGCCACGCTGCAACGCCTGGCCCTGGCGCCTGAAGAGGTGCTGGTGTGGTTGGGCCCGGCTATCGGCCCGCAAGCGTTCGAAGTGGGGCTGGAAGTGCGCGATGCTTTCACCGCCGTGCACCCCGAAGCAGCGCGTGCCTTCGTCGAGGGCGCGCGGCCTGGCAAGTTGATGGCCGACATCTATGAGCTGGCGCGTATTCGCCTGGCAGCCAGCGGTGTAACGGCTGTTTATGGCGGCGGGCTGTGTACCGTCAGTGATGAGCGGTTCTTCTCTTACCGCCGTACACCGCAAGGTGGGCGTTTTGCATCGCTGGTCTGGCTCGGTCAGCGCTAACCGCTCTGGCTTCATCGCCTGCACTAATCCATCCCAATGACTTCGGTCAACCCCGCTAAGCTTGAATCTTCCAGAATCAGCCTTATCTATAAGGCATCTCAGGCAGGTTTCTTCATAACAGGCGCTGTCCATCGCTCCGACCTGCCCTTTTAAAGGAAGGTAACCCATGCGAATAGACCGTTTGACCAGCAAGCTGCAGCTTGCAATATCCGATGCGCAATCCCTCGCCGTTGGCATGGACCACCCGGCCATCGAGCCCGTGCACCTGTTGCAGGCACTGCTCGAGCAGCAGGGCGGCTCCATCAAGCCACTGCTGATGCAGGTGGGCTTCGATATCCACAGCCTGCGCCAGGCGCTGGTAAAAGAACTCGACCAGCTGCCGAAAATCCAGAACCCCACTGGCGACGTGAACATGTCCCAGGACCTGGCGCGCCTGCTCAACCAGGCCGACCGCCTGGCCCAGCAGAAAGGCGACCAGTTCATCTCCAGCGAGCTGGTGGTGCTGGCGGCCATGGATGAGAACAGCAAGCTCGGCAAGCTGCTGCTGAGCCAGGGCGTGAGCAAGAAAGCCCTGGAAAACGCCATCAATAACCTGCGCGGCGGCGCTGCCGTCAACGACGCCAATGCCGAAGAGTCCCGCCAGGCCCTGGACAAATACACCGTCGACCTGACCAAGCGTGCCGAAGAGGGCAAGCTGGACCCGGTGATCGGCCGTGACGACGAAATCCGACGCACGGTACAGGTGCTGCAGCGTCGCACCAAGAACAACCCTGTGCTGATTGGTGAGCCCGGCGTGGGCAAAACGGCCATCGCCGAGGGCCTGGCCCAGCGCATCATCAACGGCGAAGTGCCCGATGGCCTGAAAGGCAAGCGCCTGCTGGCGCTGGACATGGGCGCGTTGATCGCCGGTGCCAAATACCGGGGCGAGTTCGAAGAGCGCCTGAAAGGCCTGCTGAACGAGCTGTCCAAACAGGAAGGGCAGGTAATCCTGTTCATCGATGAGCTGCACACCATGGTCGGTGCCGGTAAAGGCGAGGGCGCCATGGACGCCGGCAATATGCTGAAACCCGCATTGGCCCGTGGTGAACTGCACTGCGTGGGCGCTACCACGCTGAACGAGTACCGCCAGTTCATCGAGAAAGACGCAGCCCTGGAGCGCCGCTTCCAGAAAGTACTGGTGGAAGAGCCCAGCGAGGAAGACACCATTGCGATTCTGCGTGGCCTTAAAGAGCGCTATGAAGTGCACCACAAGGTCGCCATCACTGACGGTGCAATCATCGCCGCCGCCAAGCTCAGCCACCGCTACATCACCGACCGCCAGTTGCCCGACAAGGCCATCGACCTGATCGACGAGGCGGCCAGCCGCATCCGTATGGAAATCGACTCCAAGCCGGAAGTGCTCGACCGCCTGGACCGTCGCCTTATTCAGCTGAAGGTTGAATCCCAGGCGCTGAAGAAGGAAGAAGACGAGGCTGCGAAGAAGCGCCTGGAAAAGCTGACCGAAGAAATCGAGCGGCTTGAGCGCGAATATTCCGACCTGGAAGAGATCTGGGCATCGGAAAAAGCCGAAGTGCAGGGTTCGGCGCAGATTCAGCAAAAGATCGAGCAGGCCCGCCAGGAGCTGGAAGCCGCACGCCGCAAAGGTGACCTCAGCCGCATGGCCGAGCTGCAGTACGGGGTAATCCCGGACCTGGAGCGCAGCCTGCAGATGGTCGACCAGCACGGCAAAACCGATAACCAGTTGCTGCGTAACAAGGTCACCGAGGAAGAAATTGCTGAAGTTGTTTCCAAGTGGACCGGCATTCCTGTGTCGAAGATGCTGGAGGGCGAGCGCGAGAAGCTGCTGAAGATGGAAGACTTGCTCCACCAGCGTGTGATTGGGCAAGGCGAGGCGGTTACCGCGGTGGCCAACGCCGTGCGCCGTTCCCGCGCAGGGTTGTCCGACCCCAACCGGCCAAGTGGTTCATTCCTGTTCCTTGGCCCTACCGGTGTGGGCAAGACCGAGCTGTGCAAGGCCTTGGCCGAGTTCCTTTTCGACACCGAAGAGGCCATGGTGCGCATCGACATGTCCGAGTTCATGGAGAAACACTCCGTGGCTCGCCTGATCGGCGCCCCACCAGGCTATGTGGGCTATGAAGAGGGCGGCTACCTGACCGAAGCCGTACGGCGCAAGCCTTACTCGGTGGTGCTGCTGGACGAAGTGGAGAAGGCGCACCCTGATGTGTTCAACGTGCTGTTGCAGGTGCTGGAAGATGGCCGCCTGACGGACAGCCATGGCCGCACCGTGGACTTCCGCAACACGGTCATTGTAATGACCTCCAACCTGGGCTCTGCACAGATCCAGGAACTGGTCGGCGACCGTGAAGCCCAGCGTGCGGCGGTGATGGATGCAGTAGGGGCGCACTTCCGCCCCGAGTTCATCAACCGTATCGACGAGGTGGTGGTGTTCGAACCGCTGGGCCGCGAGCAGATCGCCGGCATTACCGAGATCCAGCTGGGCCGCCTGCGCAGCCGCCTGCTGGAGCGCGAGCTGTCGCTGAGCCTGAGCCCAGAGGCGTTGGACAAGTTGATTGCGGTCGGTTACGACCCGGTGTATGGCGCACGGCCGTTGAAGCGTGCGATTCAGCGCTGGATCGAAAACCCCTTGGCGCAGCTGATCCTGGCCGGCAAGTTCATCCCCGGGACGGCGATTACCGCCAAGGTGGAAGGCGACGAGATCGTCTTCAGCTGATTACCCCGTTTGAAAGCCCCGCTTCGGCGGGGTTTTTTTTGGGTGATAGTGCCATCTCCCCGAGCTGTGCAGTACCAGTGGGGGCGGGTTTGCCCGCGATGCCGCCGGCACAACCCCAGTAAAATCGGGCCTTTCCGGGCGGGTTTGTTAACTTGCTGAAAATTTTGAAATTTTTGCTTGCATCAATTTTAGAGTGCCCCTAATATACGCCGCGTTGTCAGGCACTAAGCGAATCACCAGCAACACCGGTGACCGCAAAACAACTTACAAATCAGTAAGTTGAATGAAAAAAAGTGGTTGACAAGCAAAACGAAGACTGTAGAATAGCCGGCCTCAGCAGCGACAACGCGAAAGCGGATAGCCAAAGAGACCGAAGCTAACACAAGCTTCGAAGTAGCAAAAAAGTTGTAAAGTTGTACCGAAGTTCAGTTCCGCGATAGCTCAGTCGGTAGAGCAAATGACTGTTAATCATTGGGTCCCTGGTTCGAGTCCAGGTCGCGGAGCCAATCTCGGGGTGTAGCGCAGTCCGGTAGCGCGCCTGCTTTGGGAGCAGGATGTCAGGAGTTCGAATCCCCTCACCCCGACCATTTTCAGGGTCGTTAGCTCAGTTGGTAGAGCAGTTGGCTTTTAACCAATTGGTCGTAGGTTCGAATCCTACACGACCCACCATGTAAAAAGGGCATCTCAAATGAGATGCCCTTTTTCTTTTGTCTCGATTTTTCCAAACCCTTGGTTGTGCCGTAAATCCGCTATCCTGCCTCGTGTCACTGGGCGGTATAAGGACGATTTGGCATGGTAGCCAATACATCAAGCGTCGTGGTTGTAGGCGCGGGCATCATGGGGGCCTCCGTTGCCTGGCACCTGGCCAGGCTGGGGGCCAGGGTCACGGTGTTGGAGCAGGGGGCCAGGCCCGCAGCAGGTGTTACCCGGTGGTCGTATGGCTGGGTGGGTACTGCCAGCGCCTCTGCCTCTGAAAACCCGGTTGCGCTTAACGCAACGCTGCAGGCCATCGCCGACTTCCGCCGCCTGGCACTCGACCTCGGGCCTTTGCCTGTCGCTGCCCGTGGGGCGCTGGTATGGCTAGACAACGACGAGCAAACCGCTTGCCTGATCGACCAGCAGCAGGCCGCGGGTGTGCGGCTGCACCCCTTGGATGCCCAGCAGGCCAGTGCCCTGGAGCCCTGCCTGGTAACCCCACCCAGGCTGGCCGCCTGGGCCCCAGACGATTTTGCGGTCGAGCCCGTCGCGCTGACCCGCCAGTTGCTCCATGGCGCCAAGCAAGCGGGTGCGCAGGTGCTGTATGGCCGTTGCGTTGATGGGCTGGAGATGAACAACGGGCGTGTCACGGCAGCACTGTGTGCAGGTGAACGCTTCGCCGCACACACCGTGGTATTGGCCAATGCCGATGCGGCCATTGGCCTGGCCGGGCAGCAGGCATTTCAATTGCCCATCCTCACCAAGCCTGCAGTGTTGATGCGCTTCTCGGCGCCTGCGGGTGTGGTGAGGCACCTGGTCTACGGCAATGGCCTGGAACTGCGCCCGGCGCTGGAAGGTGGTGTGGCCTGCGCGGAAGATGCCCCTGCAGAAGGCGAGGCAGGCTTGCCGGCCCTTGCCGAACACACCGCCGAGGCGATCAAGCGCATGTTCATCGGCACCTCTGGGCTGTCGCTGCGTGCCGTCAGCATCTGCCGGCGGCCAATGACCCAAGGGGGCGAACCCGTGCGGGGTTACTTGCCGGGCGCGCATGGGGTGTATGCGCTGATAGCCCACCCCGGGGTCATCCTGGCGCCGTACCTGGGCCGCCTGGCTGCCGAGGAAATTGTTCAGGCCGGGTGCTAGGCCGTGTTTTTAACTGGACGTGGCTGATGCGCAACTGCTGCAATGGGTGTTGAGGGTTTCCATGCCCTCTTGAGGCTGCTTCCCCAACACCCTTCGCAGGAGCGCAGTAATGCAGTGGCAACGTAACTTGGCAATCTGTTTTTTTGGATCGTTCGTCAATATCGTTGCCATGACCGTGCTGCTACCGTTTCTGCCGGTGTACGTGGAACATCTAGGTGCCACGGGCGATGCAGATATTGCCCGCTGGTCAGGCATCGCCTATGCCGCGACCTTTTTTAGCGCCGCGTTGGTAGCGCCGTTGTGGGGGCACCTGGCAGACCGCTACGGCAGCCGGCAAAACCTGATCCGGGCCAGTTTCGGCATGGTTGTCAGCATGGCGCTGATTGGCATGGCGCAGACTGTGGAGCAGTTGGTGGTATTGCGCTTGCTGGTCGGCCTTGCCGGTGGTTATACCTCGGGGTCGTACGTGCTGGTGGCGGCGCAAACGCCGAAAGAGCGCTCCGGCTGGGCGCTTGGCATGCTCTCGTCGGGCATCATGGCCGGTGGGTTGGTGGGGCCGCTGCTCGGCGGCATTCTGCCGACCGTCATGGATATCCGCACCATCTTCCTGGGCGCCAGCGGGCTGATCTTCTTCAACTTCCTGGCGACGTGCCTGTTCATTACCTCGCCACCCCGTCAGAGCAAGGCCGACAAGGCCCGGGCCGACAGCGCGCCTGCGCCCCGGCCAGACATGTCTGTCGTCTTCACCATGCTGTTCGTTGCCATGATCCTGATGATGGCCAACATGTCGATCGAGCCGATCGTCACGCTGTATATCCGCAGCCTGGACGTGGGCGCGCAGTCTGTCACCTGGCTGGCGGGGTTGTGCATGGCGGCCTCGGCGCTGGGCAGCATCATCTCGGCACCCAGGCTGGGCAAGCTGGCCGACCGCGTCGGGGCGTTGAAGGTGGTGGTGGTATGCCTGGGCATCGCCGGGTTGCTGTTGATTCCCCAGGCGCTGGTCACCCAGGCCTGGCAACTGATCGTGTTGCGCCTGGCCATGGGCTTGGCATTGGGCGGGTTGATCCCCTGTGTGTCGGCTGTCATCCGGCAGAACGTCGGGGCCAACAGGGTGGGCAAGATGCTGGGCTATTCCACCTCGGCTCAATACCTGGGCCAAGTCGCCGGCCCGGTGCTTGGCGGCTTTGCGGCCGGCTCACTGGGCCTGCGGTTTGTGTTCGGCGTTACCAGCGTGGTGCTGCTGGCAACGGCCGGTTGGTGCCTGTTGCTACTGCTGCGTGGCCCGGCGGCGGCCAACCGTACATCGCTCAACGATGGCTGAATGGGCACCACCGGGCAGGTGCAGCTGGGGTCAGTGCAGCTTCAACCGCGGCTCTGTACCCCGGCCAATCTTGCTGCCCAGCATCATCAGTGCCGTGCGGAAAAACCCGTACAGGGCCATCTGGTGCATGCGGTACAGCGACACATAGAACATGCGCGCCAGCCAGCCTTCCAGCTTCACACTGCCCATCAGGTTACCCATGAGGTTGCCCACTGCCGAAAAGCGTGACAGCGAGACCAGCGAGCCGTAGTCCTTGTATGCATAGGTCGGCAGCGGTTTGTTCTCCAGCCTTGCCTTGATGCTTTGCGCCAGCATCGACGCCTGCTGGTGCGCGGCCTGTGCACGTGGCGGCACATTGCGGTCGGTGCCAGGCTGCGGGCAGGCGGCGCAGTCGCCGAAGGCAAAGATATCGTCGTCGCGGGTAGTCTGCAGGGTAGGGCGCACCACCAGCTGGTTGATGCGGTTGGTCTCCAGCCCGTCGATGTCCTTGAGGAAGCCCGGTGCACGAATGCCCGCCGCCCATACCTTCAGGCTGGCCTGGATCACTTCGCCGTCCTTAGTCTTCAGGCAGTCGCCCGTCACCTCGCTCACCGCCGCATTGGTCATCACCTTGACCCCCAGTTTTTCCAGGGTCTGGTGCACCGGCACGCTGATGCGCTCGGGCAGCGCCGGCAGCACGCGCGGGCCGGCCTCGATCAGGGTGATGTGCATGTCCTTGGGCTGGATGCGGTCCAGGCCATAGGCTGCCAGCTCGTGGGCGGCATGGTGCAGTTCGGCGGCCAGTTCCACACCCGTGGCGCCGGCCCCGACGATAGCAACGCTGATTTTTTCGCTGGCCACATCCCCGGCGTGAGCGCGCAGGTAGTGGTTGAGCAGTTGCTGGTGGAAGCGCTCGGCCTGCTTGCGGGTATCCAGGAACAGGCAGTGCTGCGCCGCGCCCAAGGTGCCGAAGTCGTTGGTGTTGGACCCCACGGCAATCACCAGGGTGTCGTAGCCCAGCGTACGGGCCGGCAGCAGTTCACGGCCCTCTTCATCAAGGGTAGCGGCCAGCTGGATCTGCTTGCCTTCGCGGTCCAGGCCGCTCATGCGGCCCAACTGGAAATTGAAGTGGTTCCACTTGGCCTGGGCCACGTAGTTCAGCTCGTCTTCCGAGGAGTTCAGCGAGCCGGCCGCCACTTCGTGCAGCAGGGGCTTCCAGATGTGCGTGAGGTTGGCGTCCACCAGGGTGATGTAGGCCTGCTTGCGCTTGCCCAGGGTTTTACCCAGGCGGGTCGCCAGTTCCAGGCCGCCGGCGCCGCCGCCGACAATCACGATGCGATGAGTCATGGGGGTATCTCATAAGGTTTACGGAATTCTTGGCCCAATGGGCCGGCCGCACCGTGCACGAGGGGAGGGCGAGCGCCAGGCAGCTCATAGCACCAGTCCACTCAGCAGGCGGCTGACAAGGCCCAACCCGATGGTCACTGCCAGCACCACCACCAGCAGCAACCATGGCCGAAAAGGCCGGCGCTGCACCTGGTGTTGCGGGGCTTGCAGGTATTCATCGACGCGACGCTGATCTTCAGGGTTCAGGCGGCTGGTCATGGTGGGCCTCGTCAGATAGACGTTTGTGACTGCGCAAACGCTACAGTGTTCGTGCAGGCGCATGAAACAAATGATAATGCTTTCTATCTTGGCCGCCGAGTGTACGGCATCCTGATCAGCGGCGGCACAGGATCAAAGGCTGATACCCACATCGAACACGATGCTGCGGCCCAGGTTGCCGCGCAGAAAATCCGGTGCATCGGGGTGGGCGAACAGCACCCGGGCAAAGGTCGGCCCCACCAGCGACAGCGAGCGCCAGCCCTGGCGCAGGTATTCGGTGGGGGGCGGAAAGTGCGTGTTCAGGTCCAGCACTTCGCGCTTGAGGCTGGCGAAGGCAATGATGTCCAACTCGTTCAGCTCAAGCCCGCGCTCGCGGTAGTTGTGCGCCTTCTTGCGCAACGTGGGCGCCAGCCGCCCCAACAGCTCGGTGGCACTGATACGCCGGGGCCTGGCTTCGCGGCGTACCAGTTGCGCCAGGGAAAATGCACTGCGCCGGCGTTGCAGCTCTTCACGCCATTCATCGTTCAGCCGGCGCCCCTCGTCCAGTACGAAAAACACCTCGAACGCCGCGTCACGGAACAATACGTCAGGTGGCTCCTGCCCGGCGGGGGTGAAGTCGTCAGTGCGGTAGGGGATGTTCAGGCCCTGCAAAAGGCGCTGGCACACCCAACGCTCACGCTCCCATTTACGTGCATTGGAAAGAAAGGCATTGGCTTGTTCGGCCTGGATGGTAAGCAGGCGCAGGTAGTCTGAGTCATCCATGTAGCTAGCTTAGCTGCTATTAGATGACGATAAGATGCTGTTTGTGCGCAGAAATCGGTTTGGCCGGGGCCAGTCGCCTGGGCAGGCGTGGAATGGGTGTAGACTCAGGTTTGTCCATGCTTTTTTCAGGGGTATTTGGCAGGTGATCAGCGCACACGTTTTGTCCGGTACCACCCTGACACTGGGTTGGCTCGGTTATGTGCCATTGCTGGTGTGGGCTGCGAGCCGGGTGTACTGGGTAGAGCTGGTAACCGACCGGCGCCGCCAGCACCTGCTGTTTGGCACAGTGGTCTGCCTGTTTGCCTTGTGGTTGGTGCGGCGTGATTTCGATACCGGCGTGTCGTACCACTTCATCGGCATGACGGCCGTGACCCTGATACTGGACTGGCCGCTGGCGGTGGTGGGTGGGTTCATGGCCCAGCTAGGTCTGCTGGCGCTGGGGCGGCAGGACCTGGCGGCACTAGGGGTTAACGGCCTGCTGCTGGTGGGCCTGCCGGTGTTGATTACCGAGGCCTGCGCCCTGTGGGTAGAGCGCGCCCAACCAAGAAACCTGTTCGTGTATATCTTCTGTTCCGGGTTTTTCCCGGCAGCCTTGACGGTGGTCGCCTGCCTGGCCGCTGCATTGGGTGTGTTGTGGCTGGACGGCATTTTCGACATGCCCGAGTGGCTCAGCGACTTTGCCGGCTTCTTGTGGTTGATGATGTTTCCAGAGGCATTTATCAACGGCACCATTATCAGTGCGCTGGTGGTGTTCTGCCCGGAGTGGTTGGAAACCTTCAACCGCACCCGCTATTTGCAGGCGCCGTGGAAGGAAGAGGACCGCTGAGCATCAGGATGGGGTTAGTGGCGCGGCTCCAGGTCGCCGGAATACAGCTCATCTTCCGACTCTTCTGCCCCCGGGATCTTGTGTTCCTCCGAAGCCCAGGCCCCCAGGTCGATCAGTTTGCATCGGTCCGAGCAAAACGGCCGAAAGGCGCTTTTCTCATTCCATTCCACAGGTGCGCCACAGGTTGGGCAATCCACGGTCATTGGCTGGCTCATGGCTGGCCTCCTCGTAAAGTCAGGTAAAAATGGTGCAGGCGGTCAATCTGCTCGTGTAGCGCGGCCAGGTCGCCGTCGTTCACCACCACATCGTCGGCATGGCGCAGGCGATCCTCCCGGCTCAGTTGCGCCTTGAGAATGGCCTGCACCTGCTCGGCGCTGGTGTTGTCGCGGGCCAGGGTGCGGGACACCTGCAGGTGGTGCGGTGCATCGATCACCAACACCCGCTGGGTTTTCCGATACTGCCCCGACTCGATCAGCAAAGGTGATACGTACACCGCATAGGGCGATTGCCCCTTGGCCAGGTAACTGAAAATCTCCTGCCCGATCAGCGGGTGCAGCAGCTGCTCCAGCCATTTGCGCTGTACCGGGTCGGCAAAAATCAGCTGCCGCAGCGCGGCGCGGTCCAGTTGCCCGTCTGCCTGCAACACGCCGGGCCCGAAGTGTTCGACGATGCTGGCCAGGGCAGGGCGGCCAGGCTCCACTACCCAGCGCGCCGCCTGGTCGGCATCAACCAGGTGCACGCCCAGCTCGACAAAGCGCTGGGCAGCCGCGCTCTTGCCGCTGCCAATACCGCCGGTAAGGCCAAGAATCCAGGGGGTGAAGGCCGCAGTGGTCATCGGTATCCAAGCAGTTGCATGTAGGAGAGGTGTATTTCATCACCCCAGAGCACAGCAATCCACCCCGCGATGGCCAGATAAGGCCCAAAGGGGATTGGCGTACCCAGCGCATGCCTGCGCAAACCCACCAGGCACAGGCCAACCACCGCACCCACTACCGACGACAACAGCAACGTCAACGGCAGTACCTGCCACCCGCCCCAGGCCCCAATCAGCGCCATCAGCTTGAAGTCGCCAAAGCCCATGCCCTCTTTGTTGGTGAGCAACTTGAACGCCCAGTACACGGCCCACAGGCTCAAGTACCCCGCCACCGCACCCCACAGCGCATCGGAGAGCGGCACATAGAGCCCGGCGCAGTTCACGATCAGCCCCAGCCACAACATTGGCAGCACCAGCACATCCGGTAGCAGCTGGTGTTTGGCGTCGATCAGGCTCAGCGCCAGCAGGCACCAGGTCAGCAGCAATGCCATCACAGCCTGGGCCGAGGGCCCAAAGTGCCACGCCACCGCCAGCGACAACAACGCGCAGGCTGCTTCAATGAACGGGTAGCGCAGGCTGATGCTGGCCTTGCAGGCCCCGCAGCGCCCACCCAAGGCCAGGTAACTGAGCAGCGGAATGTTCTGCCACGCCCGAATGCGCTGCCCGCACCCCGGGCAGTGCGAGGCCGGCAGGCACAGGTCGAAACGCTGGTAGAGCGTAACTGGCAGGTTCAACACCGCTTGCGCTTCACGCCGCCACTGCCGCTCCAGCATGATCGGCAGACGGTGCACCAGAACGTTCAGGAAGCTACCCGCCAACAAGCCAAGCAGGGCCACCAGGGTAATGAAGTACGCCGGCTGCATCGCCAGCAAGTTCCATACAGTCATCGTCAGATCAAACTACCCAGCTGGAAAATCGGCAGGTACATGGCCACCACCAGGCCACCGACCAGCACCCCCAGCACCAGCACGATGGCGGGCTCCAGCAGGCTGGTCATCTGGTCCAGCGTCTGGCTGACCTGTTCTTCATAGTGGCTGGCGGCCTTGTCCAGCATCTGGTCCAGCGTGCCGCTGGACTCGCCGATGGCCGTCAGCTGCACCAGCAACGGCGGGAACAACACCTCCCCAGCCATCGCCCGATGCAGCCCCAGCCCATTGGCCATGCCCTGGCGCAGCCGCAGCACCGCCTGCTCGTGCAGCTCACCCCCGCACACCTTGGCCACCGTGCCCAGCGCATCCAGCAGCGGCACGCCCGCCGTGTACGATGTAGCCAGGCTGCGCGCAAACCGCGCCAAGGCTGCCTGCCCCAGCAGCGCCCCGAACACCGGCACCTGCAGCGCCCTGTGCGCCCACCATAAACGTACCGGCAGATGCCGCCGATACAGCTGCCGCACAGCCACACCCAGCCCCACTGCCACCAACAGCAGCCAGGGTGCATGCCGCCCAAACCCCGCCGCCAGGTCGATCACAAATTGCGTGAACGCAGGCAACGCGGTATTCATGCCTGCGAACAAAGACTCGAACTGCGGAATCACCTCCAGCAACAACACCGCCGACACCCCCAGCCCCGTCAGCAACAGCAACAACGGGTAGATCATCGCTTTACGCACCTTCTTCTGCAGCGCCCGCCGCTGCTCCAGCATGCCGGCAAGCTGTTCCAGTTGCCGGTCGAGCGTGCCCGACTGCTCACCCACCCGCACCAGGTTGCAGTACAGCGCATCGAACCATCCCGGGTGACGCTGCAGTGCATCCGCCAGCCCAAGCCCCGCGTGCAAATCCTGTTTCAATTTACCCAGCAACTGCGCCTGCCCCGCATCGCAACCACTGCGGCCCATCACCTCCAGCGCCTGCAACAGCGGCACGCCGGCCTTGAGCAACGTTGCCAGTTGCCGGCTGAAACCCGCCGGGTCCGCTTTCGCCTGCCGCTTGGGCAACCCCAGCGCCAGCCCGCCAGCAGGCCGCAGACTCACCACATTGATGCCTTGGCGTATAAGCCCCGCCCGCACATAGGCAGGGCTGCGCCCTGCCGTTTGCCCAGTGACCGGCGTGCCGTGGGCATCCGTGCCACGCCAGGTGTAGCGCTGTGTTGTCGCGTTCATAAAAAGGCCTTTTGTGCCCGTGGGACAAGCCTGGAAACAGCTTGCCCCGTCCATGGAAGGGCGCGCGTCCGTGATGCTCACTAGAGTAGATCAGCGATGGCGAAGCCCACGCAGGCAGGGGTGACAAAAGGTGTCTGTTCAGGCCTACTGCGCCGCTGCCGGTGGGGCGCGCCGGCTTTCCAAGTGCATGCGTATCGAAAAGGAAACTGTTCATGAAAGGGCAACGCGGTATCACCCTGATCGAACTGATGATCGTTGTCGCGATCATCGGCATTCTGGCGACCATCGCCTTACCGATGTACACCAACCACCAGGCCCGTTCCAAGGCCGCCGCCGGCCTGCTGGAAATCAGCGCGCTCAAAACCCCGATGGACCTGCGGCTGAACGGTGGCCGCGACGTCACCGACGTCGCCAGCCTGGGCGGCCAGCCCACCACCGCACACTGCGCCATTACCGCCAGCGGCAAGGCCGCAGACGCCAGCGCCAGCATCGTCTGCACCCTTGTCGATGCCCCGGCCAATGTGCTGGGCAAGGCCCTGACCCTGACCCGTTCTCCTAGTGGTTGGGCGTGCAGTACTGACATCGAAGAAGAGCTGGCGCCCAAGGGGTGCAAGGCGCCGTGAGGGTAGGGGAATAAGCCAGCGGAAACAGAGGTTTGCGTAACGGGTGCGGCAGTGGTACGTTGCGCTACACGCCGGTGTAGCTCAGTCGGTAGAGCAGCGCACTCGTAACGCGAAGGTCGCAGGTTCGATTCCTGTCTCCGGCACCAGTTCAGGTTCCAGCGAAGGCCAGCAAAATCTCTGGAACCCCGTAAAACCCGCCTTCTGGCGGGTTTTTTCGTTATGGCGTTCCGTCGGATTCCGACAGCTGCCAGCCGATTTAGGGGTAGCGTTTGGGATAAAGTCGATTCGATAAAGGGGTTTACCCTTATGGCTCGTACTACTGCTCCCCTGACTGACACCGCATGCCGCTCGGCCAAGCCTACTCACCGCCCCTACAAGCTTTTTGACGGTGATGGTCTTTACCTCCTCGTTTACCCCAATGGCCGCAAAGGCTGGCGCCTCCGGTATGTAAAGCCGGATGGGCGCGAGGGGCTGACCTCGTTTGGCAACTATCCCGTCATCGGTCTCGCAGATGCTCGACAGAAGCGTCTGGAGACTAAGCGGATGCTGGCGGAAAGCATTGATCCGCTCGCGTCCAAGCAGCAGGCCAAGGCCGAAGCGGTTGTCAGAGGACACACATTCGAACGCGTTGCCCTGAACTGGCATAAGGAAATGTCCGTGAAGTGGGCGCCTGGCCATTTCAGGACCGCATCGAGAACTACAAGGGGCGCATGCTCACTCGGCTGACAGTCATGCTGTCACTGCATCTGTTTGTTCGGTCCAGCGAATTGCGCTTCGCACGTTGGAGTGAGTTCGACCTGAAGCGCGGCATATGGGGGATACCGGATACGCGACCCGGGTTGGACGGCGTTCCGTATTCGACCAGAGGGACGAAGATGGCGGGCGATATCCATGTGGTCCCTCTGTCACCGCAAGCGGTGGCGTTACTCAAACAGATTCATGCGATCAAGGGGTACTTCGATCTGGTGTTTACCAGTGACGCTCGCTCGTGGAAGCCTATGTCTGAGAACACGGTCAACAGCGCTTTGCGGAACATGGGCTACGACACTAAGACCGAACTTTGCGGGCATGGCTTCCGGTCTATGGCGTGCAGTGCCTTGGTCGAATCCGGGCTGTGGTCAGAGACGGCTATTGAGCGGCAGATGAGCCACAGGGAGCGCAACAACGTTCGAGCGGCGTATATCCACAAGGCTGAGTTTCTGGAGGACCGGCGAAAGATCATGAGTTGGTGGAGCCGTTACCTGGAAGCGAACCGGCAGGAGCATATCTCGCCGCATGAGTTCCCGAATCAGGCCGGGGCAAACGTTTCTAGCCTAAGAGCAAGGCGTGGCGCAGTCGAGTGAGCGCACGGCTTTGAAGCTTCGGTGATCCGCTTTTCCATGCGGGTCCATCCAAACAGGGCTGCGAAGCCGCCCTGTTTGGATGGACCTCACCTAAAAAATCAAAAGCACCCAATCGGCCACTGGAAACCACCGGATTCCGTACACGCCTAACGCCATTTTAAACCGCAAAATCCCGCGGGCGAGTCGCTTGACCCACTCGGATTGCGGGCGTAGAAAAAACAGTGCAAAGGCTGTCGTTGACAGCACCCCAGGTGACCCGAGCCTTCAAAGTCACGCCGCTCTCGCGGTGGCTCTACCCAAGGGCGATTCTCATCCGGCAGCTCGCCCGGTCACTACCCATGTGATGGATGCTCTTACACATATAGCGATCGTGCGCCAGATACGCCGTACCTCGCTGCCCTGCAGCAACCTATCCGCTTGGCCGAAATATTGCGCCAACCTGTGCCCGTCTCTTTCTGCTGGAAAAAGACGGGCACTTCTACCAGTGCTGCAGCCCTGATCGCACAAGGCTTTGCGGCATTCCCCCTCGTGACAATCGGCGTGTGACACGATCGGCGCGAAGACTACGACGCGGTGTATGGCGCTAGTCTGACCGGTGAACCCTCTTGAAAAATGCAAGACAAATACCTAGACCGCAACCCTCCGCCCGATTGCCCACGACCATTCATCCAAGCTACCATTGCTAATAATTCCTATTAGCACAATGGCGTCCTCCCATGAATGCCCCTCCCCGTGCTCCAGCCCCGGGTTTCGAACTGGAGGCACTCTACCGTGCCCACCACGGCTGGATCCGCCAGTGGCTACAGCGCAAGCTCGGTAATGCCCATGATGCAGCGGAGCTGGCGCAGGATGTGTTCGTGCGGTTGCTGACCAAACCCCGCGCCTTCAATGACCACGACCATGCCCGTGCGTACTTGGGGCGCATGTCGCGCAATGCCTGTGTGGATTTCTGGCGGCGGCGGCGGGTGGAAGAGGCCTACCTGGAAGTGTTGGCAGCCCAGCCAGAGCACCTGGTGCCTTCGCTGGAGCATCAGGCCGTAATTCTCGAAACGCTGGGGCAATTGCAGGCGATGTTTGAACGCATGCCCAAGCGGGTGGTCGAGGCGTTTTGCATGGCGCAGTTGCAGGGCATGAAGCAACGCGAGATCGCCGAGCAACTGGGCGTGAGCGAGCGTAGCGTGAACACATACCTGGCTCAGGCGATGTACCAGTGCTTGCTGCTGGAAGTGCAGCTGGATGACGCGCTGACATGAGCAGGGCACACCTGGACCATGCCGTGCTGCAAGCGGCTGCCGGATGGTTTGCGCGGCTGTACGCAGCCCAGCATGATCCAGCTGCCAACGCGCAATGGCGTGCCTGGCTGAACGAAGATGCGCGCCACCGCCTGGCCTGGTCCTATGTAGAAAACATCAACCAGCGTTTCGGTACCCTCGACGGCCAAGCAGAGCAGGCGCGGCAGGTATTCGACAGCGTCCGCCGAGGCCAGCAATCGCGCCGTGCCGTGCTTGGCAGCATCTGCGTGGCGGGTGCAGCAGGGCTGTTGGGGTGGGGCGGCTGGCAGCGGGGTTGGGTGGACTCGCCACGGGCGTGGTTTGCCACATACCGCACCGGCTTGGGCGAGGTGCGGTCGCTCACCTTGGCCGATGGCAGCCAGCTGTGGCTGAACGGCGAAACGGCGCTGGATGTGCAGTTTGATGAGGGCGTGCGGCAGATGCGCCTGTATCACGGTGAAGTCCTGATTGAAACCGGCAAGGACCTTCGGCCCCTGGCCGTGGTGACGCGGGCAGGCCGCATGCAACCGCTTGGCACGCGCTTCAGCGTGCGGGATCAGGGCTTGCAAACGACCTTGAGCGTGTTCGAGGGCAGCGTGCAGGCAACCTGTTCAGACAGTGGTTTGCAAACCACACTGGGCGCCGGGCAAATGCTGGTGTTCGATGCGCAGCAGGCCAGCACATCCACGGCTGCACAAGCCCTGCGCCAGGACTGGAGCCGTGGAGTGCTGGTTGCAGAAGACATGCCGTTGGGCCGAGTGATCGACGTTCTGCGCGACTACCGCCATGGTCACCTGGGCATCGATCCTTCGCTGAACAGCTTGCGCGCGGTAGGTACCTTCCCGTTGCTGGACACGGACCGAACCCTGGCAATGCTTGAGCGTGCGTTGCCCATTCGGGTAGTGCGCACCTTGCCTTGGTGGGTCTCCGTCGAGGCGAACTGAAATAAAACAAAATTCTTTTTCTGGTTTTGAGGTGCTCATGCGCTTGGTGGGATGAGGCTATTTCATTCTACTTCCGCAAGGACCCCTTCATGCTGCTTCGCGACTCTGCTTCCTCGCGCCGTCACCCGCTGGCGCTGGCCATTTTCCTTGCCCTTGGCTGCCACACTGCTGCCGCCCAGGCCGACAGCAACGGCGCAGCGGCACAAGGGGTAATGTATGACATGCCGGCCGGGCCGCTGGCGCGGCAACTGAATCTGCTGGCCAGCCAGGCCGGGTTGTTGATTGGCGGTGATGCCACGCTCACCGCCAACAAGCAGAGCCAGGCGGTGCACGCTACCAGCGTGGAGCAGGCGCTTGCGCAGATACTGGCAGGCAGTGGTGTGCAAGCGGTGCGCACCGGCGAGCGGGAATTCCAGTTGACGCGTCAGGCCGAGGACCCAGCGGGTGTAGTGACCCTGGGCAGCACCACCATCTCCAGTCAGGGCCTGGGCGATGTGACTGAGGGCACCGGGGCTTACGCCACGGGCCGTTCGTCCACCGCCACGAAGCTACCTATGAGCCTGCGCGAGACGCCGCAGTCGGTCACCGTGGTCACCCGCCAGCGCATTGACGACCAGAACATGCAGAACCTCGACGACGTCATGCGCAACGCTACCGGCATCACCATCGTCAAGAACGGCGGCGAGCGTTCGGTGTACCAGGCGCGCGGTCAGTCGGTGGACAACCTGCAGATCGACGGGGTGCCGACCAATATCAGCAACCCTTACTCGATGGATGCCATCTCCAAGCCCAATACCGATATCTACGACCGCGTGGAAATCGTCCGGGGCGCCACCGGCCTGATGGAAGGCGCAGGCAACCCTTCGGCATCGATCAACCTGATCCGCAAGCGCCCAACTTCCGAGCGTCAGGCATTGATCGAGACCTCGGTCGGTTCGTGGGACGACTACAAGACCATGGTCGATCTGTCCTCTCCGCTCAACGAAGCCGGTACCCTGCGCGGCCGCTCGGTGATCTCCTACAACAACGCCAACAGCTACCTGGATACCGCCCAGAAGGAAAACCAGCTGTTCTACGGCATTCTCGAAGCCGACCTGAACGACTCGACCATGGCGACCTTCGGTTTAACCTACCAGAAAGAGCGCAACTCGGGCTACGACTGGTCCGGCCTGCCGACCCAGGAGAGCGGCGAGTTCTACCCGATCTCGCGCTCGACCTCGCTGACCGGTGACTGGAACAAGCTGGACAAACGCAACACGACGATCTTCGCCGACCTGCAGCACACCTTCGACAATGGCTGGAAGTCGGTGATCGCGGTCAACCAGATGTGGGCCAAGTCCGACTTCCTAGGCAACTACACCTTCCCGGGCGGTGCCACCGACCTGTTCACCCTCAATCCCCGGCACTTTCGCTACGACGACACCCAGACCAGCATCGACGGCTACCTGACCGGCCCGTTTCAGCTGCTCGGTCGCCAGCACGACCTGATCATCGGCGGCAACTGGCGCAAGGATGACTTCGACTATCACGGTGGTCGCGATGTGTCCTACCGCTACATCGTCGACATGAACAACCTAGGCGCCTTCGACCCGCCCAAGCCTACCGGCCTCAATGTCAACCAGTGGCAGTACAACCGCACCCAGGAACAGAAAGGTATGTATGTGGCCAGCCGCTTCAGCCTGACCGACAGCACCAAGTTCATCCTCGGCAGCCGTATCAGCTGGTTCACCTACGACACCCTGAACGACACCAACGGCATCCGTACCGCCGATGACTACGATCACTTCTCCAAGAGCGGCGAAGTCACGCCGTACGCAGGCCTGGTGCAGGACCTCAACGAGAACTTGACCGCCTACGCCAGCTACACCGAAGTGTTCAAACCGCAGGACGTCGAAGCCGAGGACGGTGGCATTCTCAAGCCGATGACCGGAAGCAACTACGAGATTGGCCTCAAGGGCGAATTCTTCGACAAACGCCTGCAGACCTCGATGGCCATCTTCCAGGCCGACCAGACCGGTCGTGCCGAGCTGGTCACCTCCAACACCTGCGCCGGCGGCTGCTACCGCTCTTCCGAAAAGGTTCGCAACAAGGGTATCGAGCTGGAAATGAACGGCGAGATCCTGCCGGACTGGAACCTGTCCGCCGGCTACACCTACACCCAGTCTAAGTACATCAGCGGCGAACAGAAGGGCGACGACTTCAACGGCGCCTCGCCACGCCATCTGTTCAAACTGGCCACCGACTACCGTCTGCCGGGTCAGCTCAACCACCTGCGCGTGGGCGGCAGCTTCTATGCCCAGAGCAAGATGACCCAGACCGAGGTCGGCGAAGACTACAAGATCCAGCAGGACGCCTACCACTTGACCAACTTGCATGCGATCTACGAGATCAACAAGAACCTCGAAGTACAGTACAACCTGGATAACGTGTTCAACAAGAAGTATTACCAGACCTTGGGCAACCCCAACTACTGGAACTTCTATGGCGAGCCACGCAATTTTAACGTGGCGCTGCGGGCAAGGTTCTAACTAGCTAATGCGCCGGCAAACTCATTGGCGGCGCTTTGGGAGAGCGGGCTCAGTCGCAAAGCATTCAACGCGGCGGATGGCGCCGGCTTGGCCGGTGTTCGCGGCTGAAGGCGCATCTACGAGGGGCAGCTACAGGTCCAGCCTGTGTGAAAACGCAAGTATGTACGTCAAGTAGCGAAAGAAGCTGAGGCAGCTTGAAATTCGCAGCTGTAAGTGGAGATCGATCCCAGTTGGGCACCGGCCGCGGCCTGTGCTATCTGAGCCGAGGCAGCGGCGAGGATAGCCGCATCCGGGCGCAAAAAACGATTGGACTCATGTCCTGATCGCTTCAATCAGCCCAGCGATGCCAAAGATGCTCATCATTCGTTTGGGATTGTAGGCAGCACGTGAAGGCATCATTTCGATGCTAACTCTCGGTAGGGTTATGGTCAGGCCTCACCTTCAATAAACCGTTTCGTGAACGTCCCCGCCACAATCTCGACGATCAGAAGGTTAGACAATCGCAGTTGTTTTCATAGAGTCTGGGTCGCTAGCTGCCATCTTCGCACGGATTCTGTCGTTCCTCACCTAGCATTTGAGGCGGGGGGGGGCGCTCTTGCTCCCACTAGAGTTCAAAAATCCGGACTCGATTCCACGGAAAGCCATTACTAGCTGATTTATTTATAGATACCCTATGAGATACATCAAAAAATCTACTAAATTCCAACCCCACGGAAACCGGGCGCTCACGGCCAGTAACCGTCCGTCTGTCTCCGCGCCAGTTCAGGTTCCAGCGAAGGCTATCAAAATCTCTGGCCCCCCGGAAAACCTAATGGTCTTGTCATTCACACCCATTTGAGATTCGCCTCCTGCGATTTTCCAATACTAGTGACCCTTCCTTTTTCTCGCCACGGGTCGGTGTCCTAGCGTGACTGCTCCATAACCCCATATTCAAGGCGCCATACATGATTCCCATGCTCTGCTCCCGATATCTTTCTGCAGCCCATCCCGCCCCAACACCGTCACCCCACATGACGATTCCTTCACAGACCTAACCGAACACCCCCCACCCCACGCCTGTCTCTATTCCCATCGATCACTTCTTCCCGTTCGCACCAGGAGTTCTCATGGCAAAGATCAACATGGCCCAGCAACTGGCTTCCACCCTCGAACAGGCCGGTATCAAACGGATCTGGGGTCTCACCGGCGACAGCCTCAACGGCCTTACCGACGCCCTGCGCAGCATGGACAGCATCGAGTGGATGCACGTGCGCCATGAGGAAGTCGCAGCCTTCGCCGCCGGTGCAGAGGCTGCGGTCACCGGCGAGCTGACGGTATGCGCAGGCAGTTGCGGGCCGGGTAACCTGCACTTGATCAATGGCTTGTTCGACTGCCACCGCAACCGGGTGCCGGTGCTGGCCATCGCCGCACAAATCCCGTCCTCGGAGATTGGCCTGAACTACTTCCAGGAAACCCACCCGCAGGAGCTGTTCAAGGAATGCAGCCATTTCATCGAGCTGGTCAGCAACCCGGCGCAGATGCCGCAGGTACTGCACCGGGCGATGCGCTCGGCCATTCTCAATCGCGGTGTAGCAGTGGTGGTGATACCCGGTGATGTGTCGCTGTTGGAGGTGGAGGAAAAGCCGGCAGCCTGGCCTGCGTTGCAGCAGCCGCGCATCCTGCCAGCCGAAGCCGACTTGCAGCGCCTGGCCGAGTTGCTGGAAGACAGCCACAAGGTAACCCTGCTGTGCGGCAGCGGTTGCGCGGGTGCTCATGACCAGGTGGTGGCGCTGGCCGATGCGCTTGGCGCGCCGGTGGTCCATGCGCTGCGGGGTAAGGAGCACGTGGAGTGGGACAACCCTTTCGACGTTGGCATGACGGGGTTGATTGGCTTCAGCTCCGGTTACCACGCGATGTTGGGCTGCGACACGCTGGTCATGCTGGGCACCGACTTCCCTTACCGGCAGTTCTACCCGAGCGATGCCAAGATCGTACAGGTTGACCGTGACCCGCAAGCGCTTGGGCGCCGTGCCACCCTGTCGCTTGGCATCGCTGCCGATGTCGGCGAAACGCTCAACGCGCTGCTGCCGCGCCTGACGCGCAAAACTGATCGCCGTTTCCTGGAGGACTCACTGAAAGCTTACGGAAAGGCGCGCCAGGGCCTGGACGACTTGGCGGAGCCATCCAAGGGCGACCGGGCGATCCATCCGCAATACGTCACGCGTCTGCTCAGCGAACTGGCCACCGAAGACGCGATATTTACCGCTGACGTGGGTTCGCCCACTGTCTGGGCAGCGCGTTACCTGAAGATGAATGGGAAGCGTCGCCTGGTTGGCTCGTTCAACCACGGCTCGATGGCCAATGCCATGCCACAGGCCATGGGCGCGCAGGCAGCCTTCCCGGGTCGCCAGGTCATCTCGATGAGTGGCGACGGTGGGTTCAGCATGTTGATGGGGGACTTCATTTCGCTCTCGCAGCTGAAATTGCCCGTGAAGGTAGTGGTGTTCAACAACGCCTCACTGGGTTTCGTCGCCATGGAAATGAAGGCGGCTGGCTATCTCGACACCGGCACCGACCTGCACAACCCTGATTTTGCCGCCATGTCCAATGCCATGGGCATCCTGGGGATTCGCGTAGAGCACTCGGAAGACCTGGAAGACGCCCTGCGCCGTGCACTGGCGCACGATGGCCCGGTGCTGGTCGACGTGGTCACCGCTACTCAGGAGTTGGTCATGCCGCCGGCGATCAAATTGGAGCAGGCCAAGGGCTTTAGTCTGTACATGCTCAAAGCGGTAATGAGCGGGCGCGGTGACGAGGTGCTGGACTTGGCGAAGACTAACCTGCTGCGCTAGCGGCTGCGCGTGGGAGGCATTCACGGTTCAGGCCGATGGGTATACATTCAGAGCCTGTGCCGTGAGTCTTCAAGTTAGTTTCCTATACTAGAGAAACGCCATGACTGATGAAAAAAGCGATGATCGCCCTGTTTACCAAGCAGCCTGCCATTGCAGGACAGTGCGGTTTTCGCTGCGCTTGACCGACGGCCTGCGAACCGCACGCAGGTGCAACTGCTCACTCTGCCGTATGCGAGGTGCTGTGGCGGTATCGGCCAGTCTGGGGGATATCACTGTCACCCAGGGGCAAGAGGCGCTGACCCTTTATCAGTTCAACACTCGCGAAGCCAAGCACTACTTCTGCTCGAAGTGCGGTATCTATACCTTCCACCAGCGCCGCTCTTCGCCCGACCAGTACGGGGTCAATGTTGCGTGCATTGAGGGGATGAGCCCGTTTGATTTTGCAGAGGTGCCTGTTAATGAAGGGCGTGTTCATCCCAAGGATCGCGCAGGGGGAGGCTCCAGTATCGCGGGATGGTTGCGGTACGAAAGCAATCCAGATTCTGTTCAGGAGAAGGGCTAGAAGGGTAGGGCCATGTCTGGTCAAATCCTTCCAGACATGGACCATGGTGACGAATCCGCCGCTCCTTCAAAATTTCTGACGTTCCTGAACGAGCGGCTGTTTGCGATCTGTCATGGCATCTGCGTCGACGCCAATCCCGTCGAACCAAGCGTCCCATGTCCCGTTACCGATGGCTGTAATCTGGTCTCGATCAGCGTTGATCCCACCATCCAGCCCTAAATCATCAATCAGCGAAACCACATCGGACTGGTTCAGTGCTTGGTCCTCGCAACTCGCCATTACTTTTGACTTTTCCATGGTGCACCTCGCATAAGTCCTCAGCCCCCGCACCCCCGTCGCCACACGGTTAAGGTGGCCGCTGTACGCAGGTTGGCGAACCGAGGAAAAGGAACCCGGCAGACCCTAAGGTCTCCCACGCACAGCCGCCATTACTCGAAACAGCACCCCTAAAAAAGCGCCTGCAGTCGTGGTTGTAATGCTGTCGCGCCTTCTCGTTCAGGTCGCCGAGAGCGATCAAGCAATGTACGTCGACTAAAACAACGTATCGCTGGCTGTGGCTGTTCGCAAGTCGCGCTCCTGTAAGGCTTCTCGCTGGATCACGTAGGGGCAATCTGCACAAGCTCAGTCGTTCCCCTAATGAAACATGATGGCCTGCCGATATCATTGCAACACCCACGCCCGGCAGGACGCCCCCATGGTTTCGATAACAGCAACCTATCGCCTGGACCAAAGCGCCACCCTTTCGCATTCATCTCCAGCGATCGCGGGCAAGCAGGCCGCTACTCCAATCGCCGATACGCCATCCTCGCCGAGCAGTCACGTCGTTCTCGCCCAGGCCCCTACCGGCAATGATCCAGACATCTATTCCCGCCATAGCCTGCTCTCAGCCCGCACCCGCTATGCCTGGGAAAGTGACAGCCAGAATACGTTATCCACAACCCTGCAAACTGCGTTCGAGTCGTCCAGAACCGCCAGCCGCTTCAAGGGTATCGGCGGCGCGCTCATGCAGCAGCTGGCGCTAAATGGCGGTAACAGCATTTCCCAATCGCTATTCACCTACACAGATAACGCGCCGCTAACTGCGGATGAACTCAAGCTCCAGCAACAGAACCTGCGCAATCACCCGGACAACGGCGTTACGTTCAACCTCACCACCGCTTCCGGGGCTACTGTAAAGCTGTTGTTGGCCAGCAGCGAAAAGGGCTTGGCTGCCAGCGCCGAAGTTGAAGGTGCTGAACTCACTGCTGATGAGCTGAAGGGGCTAGGCGAACTGGCTGATTCATTCCAGTCCGCTATCGATGGCTTGTATGAAGTACCGCCGCAACTGAAATTGGGCAGCCTGGTAAAGCTTGATCCAGCGGTGTTTACGTCACTGCAAATGACGGCAAAGCTGGAAACCCCGAGCGGCGAGCAGGCCTTTGATCTGGCACTCAATGACAAGGCGCGAAGCCTCAGCCTCAAGGGCCCATCCGGCCAGGTGAAACTTAGCCTGGACACACAGGATGCCGAGTTACTGGGTAACCGCGCCCAACGCAAAACCGCAATCGACAATTACCTGAACCAGTTCGACGCGGCGCAAAGTCGTGGGCATGGCGACAGCCACCTGGTGGGCCTGCTCAAAGATGCATTCACCGCGCTCAACAGCATGGATGACAACCGCCAGCCGGTTACTCAGCGGCCGTTGCCGCTGACCGATAAGGACCGTGCCCTGTTGAGTGGCTTGGCAGACTTCAAAGCATCGATCAGCGAGAACGCACGCAGTTCAAACCCGATGCGGCCAGATGAAGTGGACAGTTTCAGCTTCAACCTGTCGCAGACCACGTCTATCAATGGGCGGGCCTTGCAGAACTTGTCCGTTGAGCAGCATCAGCAGAGCAAACTGCAGGCTTCGTTCCATCGCGCTATTGGCCAGCAGGGAGCCCTCAATCTGGATAACGACCGCAAGTCGCAGAACTACACCTATCACCTGATCGATGACCAGGCGAGCAGCAGTACGCGCCTGGCCTACGATGAGGGGATTCTGGTAGAGGCCAGCGCCACTCAGCAGGCAAGCCAGAAAGAGCGAGTGCTTACTTACATCCAGGGCGATCTCAAGGACGATGTGACCACGCCCAAAGCTGTTACCCAGTCGCGTAACTTGCTGAAGGTTCTGAACGATACATTTGAGCAGAGCCGCCATGCGCAGAACGGTTGGGACGCCTCGGTGCTTGAAGAGGCGCTTCAGTCCCAGCGGAGCCGCTGGATGCTACAGGTAAATCCCGCGAAGATTGCTCCCTGATGAGGCTGGCTTGTGCGTGCGGGCAGGGCACGGGAGGGGTATCGTTCATACCAAGCCCACTGCACTACGGACCGTACCATGACCAACAGCATCGTCTACGCGCTGGGCGCCGCATTACTGTTCGGTGCAAGTACCCCATTGGCCAAGTTCCTGGGGCTGGGCATGTCTCCGGTCCTGCTGGCCGGCTTGCTCTACCTGGGTAGCGGCGCAGGGCTGACCATCACCCGCCTTGTTCGCGACCGTGGCTGGACGCCTACCGGCCTGGCCGCAGCAGAGTGGCCATGGTTTTTGGGCGCAATCGCCTTTGGTGGAGTGCTGGGGCCGGTCGCATTGATGTTTGGCTTGGCCCTCACCTCTGGGACTACCGCGTCGCTGCTGCTCAACCTTGAGGCCGTGCTGACGGCGGTACTAGCCTGGATCGTGTTCAAGGAAAACGCCGACCGCCGGATTGTCGCTGGCATGGTGGCCATTGTCGCGGGGGGCGTGTTGCTGGCCTGGCCGCAGGGCCCCACTGGCGTCCAGGGCTGGTTGGGGCCATTTGCAGTGGCGATCGCGTGCATGTGCTGGGCTGTGGATAACAACCTGACGCGCAAGATCTCGGCGTCCGACGCGTTGTTCATTGCGGGCACCAAAGGCGTGGTAGCGGGTGTGGTGAACACAGTGCTGGCCATTGCGCTTGGCGCGCATCTACCAGAGCTGGCGCGGCTTGGGCCGATCTTGATCGTGGGCTTTTTGGGCTATGGTTTCAGCCTAGTGCTGTTCGTGCTGGCATTGAGAGGGCTCGGGACTGCACGTACGGGGGCGTACTTCTCGATTGCGCCGTTCCTTGGGGCTGCCATCTCCATTCTGTTCATGGGCGAGGCTGTGACCGGGTTGTTCTGGGTAGCTGCTGCGCTGATGGCGCTCGGCGTGTGGATACACCTGACCGAAAGCCATGCCCACGAACATCAGCACCTGCGCCAGCTACATGCTCACCGGCATGTGCATGATGAACACCATCAGCACGACCATGACTTCGAATGGGATGGGACGGAGCCTCACAGCCATCGGCATGAGCATTTGCCGATGCGCCACAGCCATGCGCACTTTCCGGATATTCATCATCGGCATCAGCATTGATGAAGCAATGAGTTCTTGCACTGCATTCTTGCCTCCTACGCCAAGGCGGGCTTTATCCGACCTTTGGGATGTTGCCTCCACAGCCGCGCCCCAATAGAGTCTTCAGTCGCCATCGCAGGCGCCGCTGTGTGCAGGATGTCACTCTAATGGTGGCTGTGTGTGGGCAGGCCTCGGCCTGGCCGGGTTTCCAAGCTTCCCGGTATTCCTACCCTGCACACAGCTGTCACCCAATCTCGTGGAAAGGATCGTGGCAGTTCCAACCTGAACTTGGTACCTCATGGATGCTTGTTTCAAGTGCACACACGATGCTCATCAGCCAGAGCGTCAGCGGACATTGCGGCAAGCTCATGTGCGGGCGAAGCGTAGCAACCAAGGGCTGCCGTTCCCGCACCGACATCAACAACACCCCTCATTCGAAAAGGAGTTCACGTGCAAAGGGTCATGATCGTCGGCCAACCCGGCGCCGGTAAAAGCACATTGGCCCGCCAACTGGGCGAGCGCACGGGCCTGCCGGTTATCCACATCGATACCATCCATTGGCAACCTGGCTGGGTAGAACGCAGCCGGGACGAGAAAACCCGTCTGTGCCATGAAGTAGAAGCCGGTGATCGATGGATCTTCGAAGGCGGTCATTCGCAAACCTGGGATACCCGCCTGGCCCGTGCCGACGTTCTCATCTGGGTCGACCGCTCCCTCGCGCTCAGGTGCTGGCGCGTGGTTTTCAGAACCTTGTCGAACCGGGGCCACACGCGCCCAGACCTGCCGGAGAATTGCCCGGAATTGCTCGGCAACCTTCCCGAGTTCTTCAAGTACATCTGGTCATCGAGAAACACTGCGCGTGCCAAGATGGAACAGTTGGCGGCCACCGCGCCTGCGGAGTGCCAGGTGGTGCGCCTGCGTTCCAACCGGGAAACCACAGAGTTTCTAGCGTCAGTAGGGCCAGTGCTCACTTAACACCGCCCCGCCTTCCGGCCCACCCTCACACCCTGTACTATCGCCCCCAGGCCAATGCTGCCTGCCGCTCGCTCCGTTCCGGAAAGGTGAAAGCATTTCAACACCTCATTCCTGCACATCCTCTCTTCAGCCGAGGTTTGGCAATGCGAGCACCGGTCTGCTTCGGCTTCAGGAGGCAAGATGTCGACTATTGATACCGCCAAGCGCATGGCCAAGGCACTGCGTGCATCCCTGGCAACCCGGGACCAGAACCTGCCCCATTCCGCGGCGCTGGAAATCGTGGCGCAACAGTTGGGTTACAAGGACTGGAACACCGCTTCGGCAATGCTCCCCACGGCACCCGACCCTTCAGCAATCCGGTTCGAAACAGCCATCCCCATTCTGCGCATGTTCGATGAAGCGAAAGCCCGAGAGTTTTACCTGGAGTTCCTCGGCTTCACGGTCGAGTTCGAACATCGCTTTGAAGCGGACCTGCCGTTGTATATGGGTATTCAGCGCGACGGGCTGAAAGTGCATCTGTCCGAGCACCATGGGGATGCCAGCCCGGGGAGCACGCTGTTTGTACCAATGGTGAACATCGAACGCCTGCGCGATGAGTTGGCCGCCAAGCGGTATGGGTATGGGCGGCCGGATATTGTCGAGCAAGGGTGGGGCAAGGTGCTGGAGGTTTACGACCCGTTTGGCAACCGTATTCGGTTTTGCCAGGGGTAGGCCGCGCAGCCTGCAAGTGATCGAGCGATGGCGCCCTGCGGTCACGGTTGGGTTGTGGTGTTTGCCTCGGTAAACATGCCTTCCACACAGGCCTTGAACTGCTGCAGGGTAAAGGGCTTGGGCAGTAGACGGGTGCGGTCCTGGCGCTCTGCCAGTTCGGCGGCACCGTCGATCAACCCGGAAATGAACAGCACCCGCAGCCCCGGCACCCGTGCCCGGGCGCCTTCGGCAATGTGGTCACCGGCCAGGCTGCCAGGCAGCACCAGGTCGGTCACCACCAGTTGCAGGTCTGGGCGCTGGTCGATGTGCTGCAAGGCCTCAGCAGGGGCGGTCACCTCGATCACCTCGAAGCCGAGTTCCTTCAGGGACTCGGCAACCAGTTCACGGATCGCTGCCTCGTCCTCGATCACCATGGCACACCCACGCTGGCTGGCGGGTTCACCTGCTGATTCGTCTACAGGCGCCGCAACAGCGGCAGGTGCGGGGTCACGGTAAATCGGCAGCAGCAAGCTGACGGACGTCCCTTCGCCCATCACCGAGTCAATCAGTGCCGTGCCCGACGCCTGGCGGGCGAAGTCCTTGACCATCGACAGCCCCAGCCCGGTACCCGAGCCGAGCGGCTTGGTGGTGAAGAAGGGCTCGAACGCCCGCTCCGCCACGCTGGCCGGCATGCCCATGCCCGTGTCGGTCACACAGATTTCCACGTATTCGCCGGCTGCCAGCTCGGCATGGCCCGCCCCGATCGCCACCTTGCTCACCCGCACCTGCAAGCGGCCCCCCTGTGGCATGGCGTCGCGGGCGTTAATGCACAGGTTCAGCAGGGCGTTCTCCAGCTGATGCGCATCGCAGTAGCACAGCGCCGAGCCCTGCGAGGGCTCGAACTGGAATTCGATGCGCGGTGTAAGGGTTCTGGACAGCAGGTCTTTCATGTCCTCGATCAACAGCACCGCGTCCACCGTCGCGCTGGCCAGCGGCTGCCTGCGGGCGAACGCCAGCAACCGGTGGGTAAGGGTGCTGGCCTTGCGCGTGGCCGTTCTGGCCAGCGCCAGGTAGCGGTCCAGCTCGCCGTGGCGGCCTTGGGCCAGGCGCTGCTCGATCATGTCGTGGCTGCCGCTGATCACGGTGAGCAGGTTGTTGAAGTCATGGGCCAGGCCACCGGTCAGTTGCCCCAGCGACTCCATCTTCTGGCTTTGCTGCAGTTGCGAACTCACCCGCTCGAAGGCCTGTTGGCGCTCGCGGTACTGGGTAACGTCCCGGGCTACGGCGCAATACATACCGGCAAGGCTGGTGATGCGCCAGTTCAGCAGCAAAGGCTGGCCGTTGCTGCGCACGCTTTGCGTGTCCAGTTCGGCGATGGGCTTGCCGTTGAGTTCGCGCAATGCATCTGCCAGCTGCGCTGGCGAGATAAAACTGTAGAATGCGCCGGCTTTGAGCTGCTCCTCGCTCCAGCCTGTCGCCAGCTGCCACGTCGGGTTCATGGCCAGTAGCTGGCCGCTGTCGGACAGGGTGCAGATCAGGTCCGGGGATACGTTCCAGATACTGTCCCGTTCATCGGTACGGCGTTCCACTTCGTCTTCCAGGGTTCTGTTCAAGTGGTCCACGGCGTTGAGGTTGCTGCGCAGCAGCGAGCAGATCGTCGCCATGCCCAGCGTCACCAAACCGAAACTCAGGCTGTTGGCCCAAGCTGTCCAGTCTGCGGCGAACCCTAGTGGGCCGATGAAAAAGTACTGTGCAGCCAGCACCGCCAGGGTGCAACCCAGTACCGAAGGCCCGGCGCCGAACCAGAAGCCGATCAGCATCAGGCCGGGTATGAAGAACAGATAGGGGAGTGCGGCAGGCGACATCTGCGCACGGGCGGCGCAACACAACGCCACTACCAGCACGGCGCCGAGGTAACGGCTGGCAACACTCAGTTGCACCCGTTCCAGGCGCTGCAAAAGGGCGACGATTACACGTTTCAACCAGGTCAAGAATCACTCCGGAATAGTCTGGAATTCATCAGTACGAACCTGCAACACAACAGCAGAGCCTCAGGGACTCATAGGCGAGATAACAGGCACCGTCCAATAGATTTTTTTGGCCGCAGCCCCCTTGGGCTTTCATTGTCCTTAACAATAAATGCCAGATAAGCTGGCATTGTGCCTTATAGGCTACGATTCAAAGGTACTTCAACCGGAGTTTTCATGGACAATTTAACGATCCTGCAAGACGAGCGCTTGCGCCTGGTTGAAGTGGACCGCCTGACTTCCGAGCTGGCGGGCGGCTCCGACCCGGTACTCAACAGCATAGTCAACATGCTGTGTGCCTACTTCGACGTGCCCACCGTACTGGTCAGCGTGGTAGACCGCGACTATCAGGTGTTCAAGGCCAAGATCGGCCTGGCGGATGACCGCACCCCCCGGGACGTGTCGATCTGTGCTCACGGGCTTTGGCAGGAGTCGGTGCTGGAAATCTGCGACACCTTGCAGGACGCCCGCACTGTGGATAACCCGCTGGTACAGGCCAGCCCGCATATTCGTTATTACGCGGGTGCCCCCTTGGTGATTCGCCCCGGGGTGAGCCTGGGTGGCCTTTGCATCATCGACCATGAGACTCGGCCGGCGTTGTCCGAGCGGGACCGCAACCTGCTCAGCAACGCCGCCAGGGTTGTGGTCGAGCGCCTGCAGTCGATCCACCAGCAGAACTTCTACGACCCCATGACCGGCCTGCCCAACCGCCGCCGTTTCGAAGCCGACTTCAAGGATGCGGCGGCGCTGACGGGCCAGGTGGCTATCTTCATCGAGCCGATATCGGCCGCCGGCATGGACAGCCTGTTCAAGGCACTCGGTATCGAGTTCTTTACCAATTTCATGCTGGCGGTGAAAGAGGTCCTGATGGCGGCGCTACCGGACGGTTGCCGCCTGTACCGGCCCAGCACCCTGGGCTTCATGACTGTGGTGGGTGCCTGTGACGCGTCCGTGTTGGGCGCCCGGCTGGGTGAACTGGTGCGTTCCCTGAGCGGCCCGCTGCACAGCGGTAACGTGCCCGTTGTGCCGGACGTGGGCATCAGCGTGCTTGCATTGGGCGTGGATGTCGACCCGTCGCTGGACATTCTGCGGCTGATGGCGAGCATGACGGACGCCGCGCGCAAGGCCGACCAGCGCTGGCTTGCCTACGACCCGGTGGTGGATGCCAGCCTGCGGCGCAACACCGCCATTCTCAACGCCCTGGAAGCGGCACTTGCCGCGCCAGACCAGCTCAGCCTGGTGTACCAGCCGCGCATGGACCTCAACAGCAACCGCTGCGTGGCGGTGGAGGCGCTGTTGCGCTGGGTGCACCCAACCCTGGGCCAGATCAGCCCGGCAGAGTTCATCCCGCTGGCAGAAACCACGGCGTCCATCCGCGGCATTACGCGCTGGGTCATCAGGCAGGTGTGCCAACAGATCGCTGACTGGCGGGCCCACCAGATCACCCTGCAGGTGTCGCTCAACATCTCGGCGCTCGACCTCGGTGACGGGCAACTGTATGACGACCTGAACAAGGCACTGGCTGAATATGACGTCAGCCCTGCGCAGGTCGAGCTGGAGTTCACCGAAAGCGCACTGGTTACCGACTTCGACACGGTGCATGAGCAGCTTCAGCGTTTCCGCGCCCTGGGCGTCGCGATCGGCATCGATGACTTCGGCAGCGGTTACAGCAACTGGATCTACCTGCGCAAAATCCCCGCCACCAGCGTAAAGCTCGACCGCTCCCTGCTGGTGGAACTGCAACCGGGCGGCAACGACTGGCATATCGTACGTGGCCTGGTCAGCCTGCTGCGTGACCTGCGCCTGACCGTGGTCGCCGAAGGCGTGGAGACCGACCTGCATCACCATGTGTTGCGTGGGTGGGGCTGCGATCAGGGGCAGGGCTATTATTACGCCAGGCCCATGCCGGCAGCGGACCTTGCCGCGTGGTTACAGCAAGGGCGGCAAACCTGAGGCTTGTTTCCAGTGTCCTACCATTACCGGGGCTGTGCAGGCCCGCGAGTTGCTGCCCAACCATGCGAGGTGTTCCATGTTCAACCAACGGCTTAAGGAAGAGGTCGAGGCGCTCAGGCAGGAACTGTCCAGGCTGCGCGCTGCAGAACAGAGCAGGTCCGACGAGATGCTTGAAATCACCGTGGACCGGGGCATGCAGATCACCGCAGTCAATGAACGCTTCGCACAGTTCATCGGCATCGACGCCTCGCGGCTGGTAGGCAGTTCTCTGGGTACGCTGGCGCCCAGCTACGTCAAGGAGCTGCCGTGTTACAAGAACTTCCAGGCGGCGATTGCCAAAGGTACCGGTGTAAGCGACGCCTACCGTTACTTTGCCGCCGATGGCCGCATGGTGTGGATGCGTGCAGCCTGGTGCCCTGTGAAATCGCCCACAGGTGAAGTCACGCACATGTCTGCCTACGCCATTGACGTGACAGCTGGCATCGACCAGGCCCGCGAGAATGAAGAGCTGATCAAGGCGCTGTCCCGCTCGACGGCGGTGATCGAATTCAAGCTCGACGGCACCATCCTTACGGCCAACGAGAACTTCCTCGACACCGTGCATTACACCCTGGCGGAAATCGTCGGCAAGCACCACAGCCTGTTCTGCGACCCGGTCTACACCAGGTCTGCGGAGTATCAGCAGTTGTGGGCCAGCCTTAATGACGGCCGCTTCGTTGCCGAGCGGTTCAAGCGGCTCGACAAGCACGGGCGCGAGCTGTGGCTGGAGGCGTCTTACAACCCGGTGCGCGACACCCGTGGGCAGCTGTACAAGATCGTGAAGTTTGCCGTGGATATCACCGAGCAGGTTGAACACGAGCAGCAGGTCAACTCGGCGGCAGACGTTGCCTACGAAATTTCCCGGCAAACCGACAGCTCCGCCCAGCGTGGCGCCGAGGCTGTGCGCGATACGGTCGACACCATGAACCGCATCGTCACCCAGGTCACCAGTGTGTCCACGGGCGTCGAGGCGCTGGGGCACCAGTCGCACCTGATCACATCCATCGTTTCCACCATTGGTGGCATTGCCCAGCAAACCAACCTGCTGGCGCTTAACGCAGCCATCGAAGCGGCACGTGCCGGCGACCAGGGCCGTGGGTTCGCGGTGGTAGCGGACGAAGTGCGCAAGCTGGCTGGCCGCACCAGCGCCGCCACCCAGGAAATCGTCGAAGTGGTGCAGAAGAACAACGCCTTGGTGGAAGAGGCGGTGGTCAGCATGGGGGAGAGCCGAAAACAGGCAGAAATTGGCCTGAGCCTGGCCCAGCAGGCTGGCAGTGTGATCAGCGAGATCCAGTCCGGGGCGCAGCAGGTGGTGACGGCGGTGGGGCAGTTTTCTTCGAAGTTGGTGGCGGACGGGGGGCGTTAAAGCGCTGTTTTTTCAACACCTGCCTGGCCATTGCCACGCGTCGGAACACCTGCGTGGCGATGGCTGCCAGGCTCAACGCTTATACGCCTTCCCGTAATGCCCCTCCAACCGCGCCTGCACCAGTTCCAGCACAATCGACAGCACCCAATAGATCACCGCCGCCGTGGTCAGCATTTCCAGGTAGCGGTAGCTGGAGCGGCCGTAGGACTGGGCAAGGAACATGACTTCCCATACCCCCATCACCGAGATCAGCGACGAATCCTTCAGCATCGAGATGAACTGGTTGGCCGTGGGCGGGATGATCACGCGCATGGCCTGGGGCAGCACGATGCTGCTGAAGATTTGCGGCGGGCGCATGCCCAGAGCCAGTGCGGCCTCACGCTGGCCCCGGGCCACGCCCAGAATACCGGCGCGGAAGATTTCGCTGAGGTAGGCGCCGTAGTTCAGCGACAGGGCGATGATGCCGGCACTGATGGCGCCTGGCACCAGCCCCACCTGGGGCAGGCCCAGGTAGATGAGCAGGATCTGGATCAGCAGCGGCGTACCGCGGAAGAACGAGGTATAGAAGCTGGCCACGCCCACCAGCACCGCACTGCCCGACAGCCTGGCCAGGGCCGCAGCAAAACCCAGCAGCACCGACACCACCATCGAGCACAGGCACAGGAACAGCGTCAGTGCCGCCCCTTGCAGAAACCCGTTTGGCCCAAGCTTGAAGCCCGCCAGGTTGGGAAACTTCTCCACAATGATCGAGAACTTCAGGTCGAAGCTGAGAAAGAACCCGATAAACAGCGCAAACATCACCAGCCAGGTCAGCAGCAACCGGGTTTTGAAGCCCAACAGGCGGGTGCCTGTGGGTTTGGGGGCGGAAGGGAAGGTACTCATTTGCTGATATCGGCGCCGATCCATTTCTGCGACAGCTTGCTCAGGGTGCCATCCGCTTTCAGCTCGGCGAATACCTGGCGTACCTTGGCATCCCACTCGGCGTCGCCTTTTTCGATGGCAACGGCGTTCGGCTCTTCATAAAGCGGCGCACCGGCCAGCTTGAAGCGCTTGTCCTGGTTCAGGCGCGGTTGTGCGGTTACCAGGTTGGTGAGGATGGCGTCCAGGCGCACGCCGGCGCCCAGCCCCAGGTCCTGGAAGGCGACGTTGTCGGTATCGTAGGGCGCGATCTGCACGAAATCGAACGGGTAATCGATCTTGCGCCCCTCGTCACCTTCAATCACCAGGTTCTTGTTCAGGTAGCTTTCGTAGCTGGAGGCGCTGGTCAGGCCTACCTTGCGCCCGTCCAGGTCCTTGGCGCCATGAATGCGGTCGTCCTTGGCGTTGACCACGATCACCGCAGGCGATGCGTAGTACTCAACCGGGAAGTCGAACACTTCGCCGCGGGCCTTGCTCGGGGTCATGGAGCAGATACAGATGTCGTAGCGGCCGCTCCAGCGCCCTGCGGCGATCACGTCCCAGGACGGGGTTTCGAGGCGCAGTTTCACGCCCAGCTTGGCGGCCACGGCCTTGGCCACATCCACGTCGAAGCCATCCAGCTGGTTCTGGTCGTTCAGGAAGGAAAACGGCGGGTAACTCTCCATCAGCACATTGACCAGTTCCTTGCGCGATTCGACTCGCTCCAGCGTGGCACCGGCAAAAGCCTGGGAAGCGGTGGCAAGCAGCACGAGGCCCGCGCCGAGCAATGCAGAAAATCGCATGTTCATACCTGAAAAGTTGGCCAAAAAAGGGATTGGGTATTTAATAGTTATATATGTGGTCAACATAATGAATTTTATTCATAAGCACCTTTAGAGTAGTTATATGAAACAGCGAGCGATGGTGATTCTTGACGGTGGCATGGGCCGTGAACTGCAACGCAGCGGGGCGCCGTTCCGCCAGCCCGAGTGGTCGGCACTGGCCCTGAGCGAAGCGCCGGAGGCTGTGGTGGGTGTGCATGCGGCGTTCATCGCTGCAGGTGCCCAGGTGATCACCAGTAACAGCTACGCGGTGGTGCCCTTCCATATTGGCGAAGCGCGCTTCGCTGAAGAGGGGCGCCAGCTCGCCAACATTGCCGGGCAACTGGCCCGTCACGCCGCCGACAGCGGGGCGCACCCGGTGAAGGTGGCAGGCTCCTTGCCACCGCTGTTCGGCTCCTACCGCCCAGACCTGTTCCAGCCAGAGCGCGTGGCAGAGGTGCTGCTGCCACTGCTGCAAGGCCTGTCGCCCCATGTGGACCTGTGGCTGGCAGAAACCCAAAGCGCCATTGCCGAAGTGCGGGCCATTCATCAGCACCTGCCTGAAGACGGCCGCCCGTTCTGGGTGTCGTTCACCTTGCAGGACGAAGACGTGGATGCCGTGCCACGCCTGCGCTCCGGTGAACCGGTAGCCGATGCCATCGAGGCCGTGGTTGCCCTCGGTGCTGCTGCGGTGCTGTTCAACTGCAGCCAGCCAGAAGTGATTGGCGCTGCAATCGATGTGGCCCGCCAGGTGATCGAGCAGCACGGGGCCGAGGTGGCAATAGGGGCGTACGCCAACGCCTTCCCGCCGCAGCCCAAGGAGGCCACGGCCAACGACGGCCTGGATGAACTGCGTGAAGACCTCGACCCACCGGGCTACCTGGCCTGGGCCACCGACTGGCGCGAGCGGGGTGCCAGCATGGTAGGTGGCTGCTGCGGCATCGGCCCGGAGCACATTGCCGCGCTCAAACGCGACCTGGGCTGACCTGCTGGCGAATGCCTGGCGGTAAAACACAGCGGTTAAGTTTGGGAAATGCCGGAACTGACGGTAAGGTTTCAGCATCTCTCATTCATCACGCGCCGAGGGTGGTCGTGTCCTGACCACCCATTCACGATGCGCAGCGCTGAACGCCAGGAGTAATACTGCCTATGACTGCAGAGCAAAAACGCAGGAGCACCATCAACCCGCCCGTCTTCTTCACCAGTGCCATACTCGTATTGTTGCTGGTGCTGTATGCCACTGTTTTCCAGGAACACGCCCAGCGCGTATTCGAACACGTCCAGCAATGGATCATCACCAACGCCAGCTGGTTCTACATCCTCACCGTGGCGCTGGTACTGATCAGCGTGGTGTTCCTGGCGGTCAGCCGTTATGGCGACATCAAGCTGGGCCCGGACCACAGCGAGCCGGATTACCCCAACAAAAGCTGGTTCGCCATGCTGTTCTCCGCAGGCATGGGCATCGGCCTGATGTTCTTCGGCGTTGCAGAGCCGGTGATGCACTTCATCAACCCGCCGGTGGGTGAGCCCAACACCATCGCGGCAGCGCGCGAAGCGATGAACATCACGTTCTTCCACTGGGGCCTGCATGCCTGGGCCATCTACGCCATCGTGGCGCTGATCCTGGCTTACTTCAGTTTCCGCAACGGGCTGCCGCTGACCCTGCGTTCGGCGCTGTACCCGTTGATTGGCGAGCGTATCTACGGCCCCATTGGGCATGCGGTGGACATTTTTGCCATTCTGGGCACGGTGTTTGGCGTCGCCACTTCGCTGGGCTACGGCGTGCTGCAGATCAACAGCGGCCTGCACCAGCTGTTCGGCTTGCCCATCAGCACCACCATCCAGGTCATTCTGATTGCCGTCACCTGTACCCTTGCCACCCTGTCGGTGGCCAGTGGGCTGGATAAAGGCATCCGTATCCTCTCCGAGCTCAACCTGGGCCTGGCGGTGATTCTGATGCTGTTCGTGCTGATTGTGGGCCCGACCGTGTTCCTGCTGCAGGCCTACGTACAGAACACGGGCGCTTACTTGTCCGATATCGTCAATAAAACCTTCAACCTGTTCGCCTACGAGCCCACCGACTGGATCGGTGGCTGGACGTTGCTGTACTGGGGCTGGTGGCTGTCCTGGTCGCCCTTCGTCGGGCTGTTCATCGCGCGTATTTCCCGCGGCCGCACCATTCGCGAGTTCGTCTGCGGCGTCTTGTTCGTACCGGCCGGCTTCACCCTGCTGTGGATGACCGTGTTCGGCGATACCGCCATTCACATGATCCTGCACGGCGGCATCAAGGACCTGGCCACGGTCGTCGACCAGGACAGTTCGCTGGCGCTCTTCGCATTCCTTGAGCACTTCCCGTGGTCAACGGCCGTGTCGATGCTGGCGGTGCTGATGGTGGTGGTGTTCTTCGTGACCTCTGCCGACTCCGGGGCACTGGTAGTCGACATGCTTGCCTCGTCGGGCAAAGGCCATTCGCCGCTATGGCAGCGGGTGTTCTGGTCGGTCACCATGGGCGCCGTGGCTATCGCCCTGTTGCTGGCCAACGGCCTGAAAGCGTTGCAGGCGGCCACTATCGCCAGCGCCTTGCCGTTTGCGGTCATTCTGCTGGTGGCAATCTGGGGGCTGTTCAAGGCGCTTGGCCTGGATGCCACCCGGCGCGGCCTGCGCACCCAGGCCCTGCCCGGCCAGCGCCAGCACCGGCAGAACCACGGCGGCTGGCAGCGGCGCCTGCGCAACATTGCCATGATGCCGCGCCGGGCTCACGTGACGCGCTTCATCAACGATGTGGTGAAACCTGCCTGTGAGGAAGTGGCCCAGGAACTGCGCAAGCAGGGTTACGACGTCACGGTAGATGAACGCGACGACGGCCGTGTCACGCTGGAGTTGTCCCATGCGGGTGAAGGCCGCTTCAAATACGAAGTTCGCCCCCGCGCGTTCAATACCCCCAGTTTTGTCATCCGCGAGTCGGACGACAACAACGATGCGCGCAAGTACTTCCGCGCCGAGGTGTACCTGCGTGAAGGTGGCCAGGACTACGACGTCATGGGCTGGAGCCGTGAAGATGTGATCGGCGACATCCTGGACCAGTACGAGCGCCACCTGCACTACCTGCACGTGGTCAGCTGAGCCCTTTACGTGCGGGTGAGCCTCGGGATCGCCCGCACGTAGATCAGCTCGCACACCAGCTCCACCAGTGTTTGCGTAATCACCGCCGCCGCTGCCAGGGTGCGTAACGGCTCTGGCAAGGCCAGTGCCAATGGCAGCACCACCAGTGAATTACGGGTGGATGCACTGAACATCACCGAGCGTTGCTGGGGTACCGGCAGCCGCATCAGCCGTGCGGTCGCCCAGCCGATCAGCGGTGCCAGTACTGCAAAGGCCAGGTACACCGGTACCACGGGTAGCAACTGGCCCAAGTCCCTCTGCATCACGCTGATCTGCGGTGCGATCACCACGAACAGCACCAGCGCCATTGCCGGCACTGGCATCCAGGCCCAGGCATCATTCCACGCAGCCACCGCACTGGACCGTTTGACGCTTGCGCTGCTCAGCACCGCCAGCCCCAGCGGCAGCACGATCAGTAACAGAAATGCCTGCAGAAACGGACTGATCGCCAAGCCTACCTGCGCGCTGTCCCCCAGCAATACCGCCAGGTAAACCGGCAGCAGCACCAGTTGCAGCAACAGCAACATGGGCGTGGCCGCCAGGGTCAACCGTGCATCGCCCTTGCCCAAGTGGGTGAACACCACCACGTAGTCGATACAGGGCGTCAGCAGTACCAGCAATGCGCCCACCAGCAGTGCTGGGTGGTGCACCAGGCCGCGGGTAATGGCCGCTACCAGCAACGGCACCAGAATGAAATTGGCCAGCAGCAAGGCAGCCATGAAACGGCGATTGCTCAGGCCCTCGCGCAGGCTCAGAAACGGAATCTGCAGGAACATGGCGTACATCAGTACGGCAATAGTGGGCGTGGCCAGTGCCTCCAGATAGCGCGCGGAGGTGCTGGACAGCAAGCCAAACACGATGGCCGCCAGCACGGCGGCGAAGTAGATCGGGGTCTGGTGGGTTTCGAGTTGGTCTCTGGTCAAGGGGAGCCTGTGAGCTTGAGCAAAAAACCACAGGTTAATCTGAAAAGTAGCCGGTTGCCGAGACAACGGCATTTGCGGCCCGGCTACGCGGCTGCTTTCCTGGCCTTAGGCTAATGATTGCTCAGGCAGACCTGTACCAGTCCACATCCCGCTGCTCGATTGCCAGCCTGAGCGTGCACCGGTCAGCCGCCGCGTGGCACATGGCATAGCCACCAACCGGGAATAGGGACTGGAGCCCGAGCGGGTTATCGGTGCTCACAAGTGAGATATCGATTTCGTCCGTCTCGGTTGTGATGACATCCAAATGTTCGCCGGTAGCGGCAGCAATGACTGACCAGAGGGTGGGATCTTTCTGTTCGATAGGCTTGACCGCCACCAGCCCTTCCTCCGTGACGAAAACGCCCTGGCCAAAATGCGGGCCACTGCGAATGTAAAGGCGATAACCCTCGTCACTGTGGCGGAAGTACAACAACAATGGGGCCGGCGCAGCCGCTCGCTCAAAGGTAATCAGCCCCAGGTCCTGGCCGTGTTGCCAGTCCTCATCCGAGCAATTGAGCATGCCAAGCACCGATGCGCCGTCCAGGGCATGTGCAGGGCTAGCCAGTGGACTCTCCAGCACCACCTGACCACGGGTCATGCTGTCGAAAGTATTCACTGGGCAACCATTTACTTGCAGGGTTGCAATAAAGGAACGGGCTTTGTGTGTCATCAGGGGGCGCCTCCAATGTGTTCAACGGAGGCAGGAGGCTAAGGTGAACCCTGGCTGGGGCCTATCTGGAACCGATTCCGGGATGCCTGCAGGCACAAAAAAGCCCGGCATCAAACCGGGCTTCTTCAGCTCAACGCTGCGATCAGTTGCCGTAAACCGGCAGCTTCTTGCAGATGGCCTTGACCTTCTCGCGAACGGCGTCGATCACCGCGTCGTTGTTCAGGTCAGCCAGGATGTCGCAGATCCAGCCGGCCAGTTCACGGCATTCGGCTTCCTTGAAACCACGGGTGGTAACGGCCGGGGTGCCGAAACGCAGGCCCGAGGTGACGAACGGCGAGCGTGGGTCGTTCGGTACCGAGTTCTTGTTGACGGTGATGAAGGCTTTGCCCAGGGCGGCGTCTGCATCCTTGCCCGAGATATCCTGTTTGATCAGCGACAGCAGGAACAGGTGGTTCTTGGTACCGCCAGACACCACGTCGAAGCCGCGCTCGATGAACACGCTGGCCATGGCCTGGGCGTTCTTCACCACTTGCTCCTGGTAGGCCTTGAACTCAGGCTGCAGGGCTTCCTTGAAGCAGATGGCCTTGGCAGCGATGACGTGCTCCAGCGGGCCACCTTGGGCGCCCGGGAATACGGCAGAGTTGAGCTTCTTCTCGATCTCTTCGTTCTTGCGCGCGAGGATCAGGCCGCCGCGCGGGCCGCGCAGGGTTTTGTGGGTGGTAGTGGTGACCACGTCTGCGAACGGCACCGGGTTCGGGTAAACACCCGCAGCCACCAGGCCGGCCACGTGGGCCATGTCGACGAACAGGTAGGCACCGACCTTGTCGGCGATGGCGCGGAAGCGGGCGAAGTCCAGCACCTGTGAGTAGGCCGAGAAGCCGGCAACGATCATTTTCGGCTTGTGCTCGACCGCCAGGCGCTCGACTTCGTCGTAGTCGATCAGGCCGTTGCCGTCGATGCCGTACTGGATGGCGTTGTACAGCTTGCCCGAGGAGCTGACGGAAGCACCGTGGGTGAGGTGGCCGCCGTGGGCCAGGCTCATGCCCAGAATGGTGTCACCGGCCGACAGCAGCGCCAGGTAGACCGCAGCGTTGGCCTGGGAACCTGCGTGTGGCTGAACGTTGGCGTAGTCGGCGCCGAACAGCTGCTTGGCACGGTCGATGGCCAGTTGCTCGACCACGTCGACATACTCGCAACCGCCGTAGTAGCGCTTGCCTGGGTAGCCTTCGGCGTACTTGTTGGTCAGCACCGAGCCCTGGGCTTCCATGACAGCCGGGCTGGTGTAGTTTTCCGAGGCGATCAGCTCGATATGCTCTTCCTGGCGCAGTTCTTCTTGCTGCATGGCTTCGAAGAGCTCGGCGTCGTACTTGGCAATGGTCAAATCACGGCTGAACATGGCGGTCCTCAAGGATCGGGGTGAATTGGGGGGGCATTCTAACCGATTGCTCTGCAGCTGGCATATGAAGTGGCATCAAGTCGCGGACCAAAGGGCCTCATGTTGCAGGCCGCGCCGTTTGTGGGCTGGAGGTGGGCGGTAGTTGACTTGAAAGTCCGGTTTCAAGCGGTGCAGAGCATCGCGTGCCGCGCACTGGAAACGTCAGTCGAACATGAACAGCGTTTCGTTGGCGAACTGGGCTTCGAACTGGTGGGCCGGCATGGGCCGCCCGAACAGGTAACCCTGCACTTCGTCGCAACCATGCTCACGCAGAAACTCCAGCTGCTCATGGGTTTCGACACCTTCGGCGATCACTGCCAGGTTCAGGCTGTGGGCCATGGCGATGATGGCCCTGGCGATCTGCGCGTCCTGCTCGCCAGCCGGCAGGCCATCGACGAAGGTACGGTCGATCTTGAGCACGTCGATGGGGAACTGCTTGAGGTAGTTGAGCGATGAATAACCGGTACCAAAATCATCCACGGCAATGCTCAGCCCCAGGTTCTTCAGGCCGGCGAGAATCTGCAGCGCCTCGTTCACCTCGCGCATCAGGATGCTCTCGGTCAACTCCAGCTCCAGACACGCCGGTGGCAGGCCGGTTTCATCCAGGATGTTGGCGATGCGGGTGCCCAGTTGGCCGTCGGAAAACTGCCGCGCCGAGATGTTCACCGACACCTTGGGCACCCGCACCTTGGCCTTGTGCCAGGCCTTGAGCTGACGGCTGGCTTCGCGCAGCACCCAGTCGCCCACGTCCACCACCAGGCCCAGTTCCTCGATCACCGGGATAAAGTCGCCCGGCGGCACCAGGCCTCGGGTTGGGTGCCGCCAGCGCAGCAGCGCCTCGGCGCCGGTCAGGCGCTTGCCGTCGCCGCTGAACTGCGGCTGGTAGTAAAGAATGAACTCATTCTGCTCCAGCGCGTGGCGCAGGTCGCTTTCCAGCTCCAGGCGCTCCAGGGCGCTGGCGTTCATCTCGGCCTGGTAGAACTGGAAGTTGTTCTTGCCACGCTCCTTGGCGTGGTACATGGCTGTGTCGGCGTTCTTCATCAGTTGGCTAAGCTCGCTGCCATCTTGCGGGCTGAGGGCGATGCCGATACTGGCGGTAACGAAGAACTCGCGGTTTTCCAGCACGAACGGACGCACCAGGCTGCCAAGGATGTTCTCCGCCACATGAATGGCGCGGTTCAGGGCCAGTTGGCGGGTGGCCCGCGGTTGCAGCAACAAAGTGAACTCGTCGCCACCCATGCGCGCGACGGTGTCGTCGTCGTCCACGCAGGCCAGCAGGCGCTGGGCCATGTCCTTGAGCATGCGGTCGCCGGCGGCGTGGCCCAGGGAGTCGTTGATCGGCTTGAAGCGGTCCAGGTCGAGGAACATCAGCACCACCCATGCCTTCTGCCGCTCGGCTTGCTGCAGGGCGTTGTACAGGCGGTCCTGGAACAGCGTGCGGTTGGGCAGGTGGGTGAGGGCGTCGTAGTAGGCCAGGCGGTGAATGCGCTGTTCGCTGGCCTTGCGCTCGCTGATGTCGGTGAAGAAGCACACGTAGCTGGCCAGGTCGCCTTCGTCATCCAGCACGGCGGTGATGCCCACCCAGGCCGGGTAGTGATCGCCATCGCGGCGCTTGAGCCACACTTCGCCTTCCCAGCTGCCGCGCTGGTTCAGCTGCTTGAGGATGTAGCCCAGGTGCGCTTGCTGCTGCTCGTTCATCACCAGCATGCCCGGCAGTTGGTCCAGCACCTCGCTGACCGCATAGCCGCTGACGCGGCTGAACGCTTCATTGGCCTGCACGATGTAGCCAGCCGGGTCGGTGATCAGGATCGCCGACGTGGAGTGCTCGAATACCGTGGCGGCCATGCGCAGGTCTTTTTCGGCGCGGCGTTGCTGGCTGATGTCGCGGCCCACACCCAGCACCCCTTCGAAGCGCTGGTCGTCGTCCCACACCAGCACCAGGCGCAGTTCGATCGGGATCTTGCGGCCGTCGGCGCGCAGGCAGTCGAACAGGAACAGTTGCATTGGCAGATGGTTGCGCAACTCGGCCAGTTGGGCCGGGTCGTCCATGGCCTTGCTGACGCGCTCCATCAGGCCGTAAATACCCGTGAGCTGGGCCGGGTTGGCAATGATCGACTGCCAGCCGTTGGCGAAAATCCAGTCGGTCTGGTAGCCCAGCACGCTTTGCACCGAAGGGCTCACATAGTCCAGCTTGAGCTGGCTGTCCGTGGAGAAGATCACATCGCTGATGCTCTCGGCCAGCATGCGGTAGCGTTGTTCGCTGTCGCGCAGCGACTGGCTGGCTTCGATCTGCACGGTAACATCCTTGCCCACCCCGATGATGCGTGTCACCTGGCCGTCTGCGTCGCGGGCCAGCACCTGCTCACGGATGTCATAGCAGCGCCAGTTGCCGTCGCGGTGGCGGAAGCGCAACTGGCAGTGCAGCGGCTGGTCGTGCCCGGTTTCACGTTGCTGCTGGCGCAAGGCCTTGTAGTGGTCGGCATCTTCAGGGTGCAGCAGCAGTTCCCAGAAGCGGTCGCCCATCTGAGCCAGCTCGGTGCGGTCGTAACCCAGTGTCTGGCCCAGGTGACGGTTGCTGAAGATCATCCGCTGGCTGTGCACATCCTGCACGTACAGCTGGTCTGGTACGGTGCGGACCACGTCCGACCAGAAGCTTTCGCGCTCCAGCAGTGACAGTTCCACCTTCTTGCGGCTGGTGATGTCGCTGATGCTCAGGATCACGGCCTGGTAGTCCCGGCGCTGCTGCGGCAGGCGTGCCATCAGCCACAGGTGCAGCTCGCCACCGAGGGGGGAGGGCAGGCGCACTTCCAGCTCCAGCAAGGCGCGCTGCTCGATCAAGGCATCGATCAGTTGCATGCCGACGCTGTCGCGGCCATTGCCGCTTTCTTCGAACAGGCGCTGCCAGGCCCCTTCATGGCTGTCGATGTTCAGCAACTGGCGGGCCACTTGGTTGATCTCGGTGATCTTCAGTTGCTGCAGCAGAGCGCGGCGCAGGTTTGGCTCCAGGGCCAGGCTTTGCTTGAGCGCTGCGCGGTTACGCACGTGGTAGCGGTCCAGTTGCCCGGGAAGGCTGGACAGGTCCAGCACGCACAGCGCTACGCCAGTGCCTTCGAAAATTTCCTGGTAGCGCCGGCGGTCTTCCTGCAATGCGCGCTGGCGGCGGCGCATGTTGATCAGGGCCAGCAGCGGCAGCAGTGCGCAGATCAGCACCAGCACGCACTTGCCGATCAGCGCGGGCAGCAGCTTCTGCCGCGCCAGATGCGCGTCGAATTGCCCGCGCAACTGCCAGGTGCTGCTGTCGATGAACGCCAGCATCACGCTCTGCAACGGCGCCTGGCTGCTGTGTGAGGACAGGTGGCGTTGCAGTACATCGCCGCTGCGGCTGTTTTCCAGCAGCCATTGCGGGTGGCTGGCGCCGTTCAGGCGGTCGGTAAGGGTGCTGTAGTAGTCAGGTGACAGGCGCAGCAGCCAGTAGCCGCGGTCCTGCTCGGGCGCCTGGCGCAGCAGCAGGTAAAGCGTGCGGTTGTCGGCGGCGTTGGTGAAAAAGTACGGGCGGCCCTGGTTGAGCTTGAGCAATTCGTCGATCAAGGCGCGATCGCCCGCACCCGGCAGGCTGTCGATACGCGAACGGCCCGCGCTGTCCAGCCACGCCACGCTCTGCAATGCGGGTATCCGTTCGCGCAGCACGCCGACCAGCGCACTGACCGCAGCCGGGGCCGGCGCTTTGATATAGGGCTGCATCACATTGATGGCCTGCTGCGCCTTGAACGCCATGTTCAGGCTCAGGTGGTCGGCCAGTTCCGTGGTGGCATCCAGGCTCTTCTTGCGCAGCTCGGCCTGGGTATTGTTGAACTGGGCGAACAGCTGCCACAACAACAGGCCCAGCAGCAGCAAGGCCAGCAACGCCAACGCACCCTTGATCGACCCTCGCATGCTGGTAGCGGGCGCGTGGGGCGCGGAACGCGATGAAGGCGGTAGCGTGTGATTGGTCAAGCGTCGATCCTGCGATTGGGCTGGCGATGGCAGGTAGGGTCATGCGCGGCGGCTGCCGGTGCCTGGCTGCCATACCGCGGTGGCGCACTATAAGCCGGACACTCGAAACCGGCTAGCATGCCTAGCATTGTGGCAAAGTGCCAGCGCTGTTCGCCGTGTCCCGTGGGGCCCTGGTTCGGCAAGCCCCTGCAACCTGTGCGAGAATGCCGCCCGCTTCACATGACAACGCATCGGAGATGTTCGGTTTTGGTTACTCACTTTTCCACCAATGGCCTCGATTCCGCCTGTGGGCGCAGCAGTCAGACCCTTGTCAGCACTGCCGTGACCGAGGACGTATCCTGCAAGACTTGCCAGCGCTCGCTGGTAAAACCCGCCGCAGCCACCAAGGCCAAGGCGCCGTCGCTGGCCGAGTTGCGTACCAGCGCCAGGGCAGCTGCGCAACCGGCACCTGTAGCTGTGGCCAAGCCAGGCGCCAAGCCGGTCGCCACGCCTTCCGCCACGTCGGCACCTGTGGCCCCTGTACAGCCAGCGCGCAGCGGTGGTTTCAGCGTCAAGTCGGCCTGGGCTTCGCGCCTTGCCGAGCAAGGTGAGCGTTGCCGCTTGCCACGCGGCAAGGCCAGGCAGCGCCACGTCTGACCCCGCGCTGGCCGCAGCACCTGCAGGCCAGCGCCCCCTTTTTCTCGACCATTAGCCACGCCTATGCAACGCGGCGCGTTGGCGTAGAATGGTCCACTTTGTTCAACGACACCCGACCGTGACTCCCCTGGCCATCGCCGGGGCGCTCGTCGATGTCCTTACTTATCTGAATGAGAGGGCTTGGTTTTGGCTCAATACGTCTACACCATGCATCGGCTGAGCAAGGTCGTGCCGCCGAAGCGGGAAATTCTCAAGAACATTTCCCTGTCGTTCTTCCCGGGCGCCAAGATCGGTGTACTCGGCCTGAACGGCGCGGGTAAATCGACACTGCTGCGCATCATGGCGGGTGTCGACAAGGAGTTTGACGGCGAAGCCCGCCCGATGCCCGACATCAACGTGGGTTACCTGCCGCAGGAGCCGCAACTGGACCCCACCAAGTCGGTGCGCGAAGTGGTCGAAGAAGCGGTCAGCGTAATCAAGGACGCACAGGCCCGCCTGGACGAGGTCTACGCGGCCTACGCCGAGCCCGATGCCGACTTCGACAAGCTGGCCGCCGAACAGGCCAAGCTTGAAGCCATCCTGCAGGCCGCCGACGGCCATAACCTGGAGCGCCAGCTGGACGTGGCGGCCGATGCCCTGCGCCTGCCGGCCTGGGATGCGCGCATCGAACACCTGTCCGGCGGTGAAAAGCGCCGTGTAGCCCTGTGCCGCCTGCTGCTGTCGGCCCCCGACATGCTGCTGCTGGACGAACCGACCAACCACCTGGACGCCGATTCCGTCGCCTGGCTGGAGCGCTTCCTGCACGACTTCCCGGGCACCGTGGTAGCCATTACCCACGACCGGTACTTCCTCGACAACGTTGCCGGCTGGATCCTGGAACTGGACCGTGGTGCGGGTATCCCGTACGAAGGCAACTACTCTGGCTGGCTGGAAGCCAAGTCCGATCGCCTGGCGCAAGAGTCCAAGCAGCAGAGCGCCCACGAAAAGGCCATGAAGGAAGAACTGGAATGGGTGCGCAAAGGCGCCAAGGCCCGCCAGTCCAAGTCCAAGGCGCGCCTGCAGCGGTTCGAAGAAATGCAGTCGCAGGAATTCCAGAAACGCAGCGAAACCAACGAGATCTACATACCGGCTGGCCCGCGTCTGGGTGACAAGGTCATCGAGTTCAAGAACGTCACCAAGGGCTATGGTGACCGCGTACTCATCGACAACCTGTCGTTTGCCATGCCCAAGGGCGCCATTGTGGGTGTGATCGGCGGTAACGGTGCCGGTAAGTCGACCCTGTTCCGCATGCTGATGGGCAAGGAACAACCGGACTCGGGCAGCATCGAGATTGGCGAAACCGTGCAGCTGGCCTGCGTGGACCAGAGCCGCGAAGACCTGGACGGTGGCAAAACCGTGTTCCAGCAGGTTTCCGACGGCTCCGACCAGATCCGCATCGGCAACTACGAGATCCCGTCGCGTACCTATGTTGGTCGCTTCAACTTCAAGGGCGGTGACCAGCAGAAGTTCGTCAAGGACCTGTCCGGTGGTGAGCGTGGGCGCCTGCACCTGGCTCTCACCCTGAAAGAGGGCGGCAACGTGCTGCTGCTCGACGAACCGTCCAACGACCTCGACGTTGAAACCCTGCGTTCGCTGGAAGAAGCCTTGCTGGACTTCCCTGGCGCCGCCATCGTGATTTCCCACGACCGTTGGTTCCTGGACCGTGTAGCCACGCACATCCTGGCTTACGAAGACGATTCCAACGTGGTGTTCTTCGAAGGCAACTACACCGAGTACGAAGCCGACCGCAAGAAGCGCCTGGGTGATGCTGCTGCCCAGCCGCACCGTGTGCGCCACAAAAAGCTGGCCCAGTAAGCCGCTTTCAGCTGCACAACGATGGGGCCTTCAAGGCCCCATTTTTGTGCCTGTAATCGGCAAATAGCGTTTTATTTTGTATACATTTATATAAAACGCACCAAATAATTTCATTAAAACGACATCGCGCCCTGTTGCAGGGCGATTGCTTCTTGGTACATTCCAGAGAAAACCAATAAGTCCAATCCTCTTGGTGAGATGTCTACCATGATCGAATCCGTCGACGATTTCCTCGCACGCCTGCAGCAGCGTGACCCCGGCCAACCGGAATTCCACCAGGCCGTGGAAGAGGTGCTGCGCACCCTCTGGCCGTTCCTTGAAGCCAACCCCCATTACCTGCAGGCGGGCATTCTGGAGCGCATGGTGGAGCCTGAGCGCGCGGTGCTGTTCCGGGTTTCCTGGGTGGATGACCAGGGCAAGGTGCAGGTCAACCGCGGCTACCGCATCCAGATGAGCAGCGCCATCGGCCCGTACAAGGGCGGCCTGCGCTTCCACCGGTCGGTGAACCTCAGCGTGCTGAAGTTTCTGGCGTTCGAGCAGGTATTCAAGAACTCCCTGACCTCCCTGCCCATGGGCGGCGGCAAGGGCGGTTCGGACTTCGACCCCAAGGGCAAGAGCGACGCTGAAGTAATGCGCTTCTGCCAGGCGTTCATGAGTGAGCTGTATCGCCACATCGGCGCTGATTGCGATGTGCCGGCCGGCGACATTGGTGTGGGTGCCCGCGAGATTGGCTTTATGTTCGGCCAGTACAAACGCCTGGCCAACCACTTCACGTCGGTGCTCACCGGCAAGGGCATGACCTATGGCGGCAGCCTGATCCGCCCGGAGGCAACTGGCTACGGCTGCGTATATTTCGCCGAAGAGATGCTCAAGCGCCAGAACCAGCGTATTGATGGCCGTCGCGTGGCCATCTCGGGCTCGGGCAACGTTGCCCAATATGCGGCGCGCAAGGTCATGGACTTGGGCGGCAAGGTTATTTCGCTGTCTGACTCAGAAGGCACGCTGTACGCCGAAGCGGGCCTCACTGATGCCCAGTGGGATGCGCTGATGGAGCTGAAAAACGTCAAGCGTGGGCGCATCAGCGAATTGGCCGCGCAGTTTGGTCTGGAATTCCGCAAGGGCCAAACCCCGTGGAGCCTGGTGTGCGATATCGCGTTGCCTTGCGCCACCCAAAACGAGCTGGATGTGGACGATGCCAAGGCGCTGCTGGGCAATGGCTGCATCTGTGTAGCCGAGGGCGCCAACATGCCTACCACGCTTGCGGCTGTGGATATCTTCCTGGAGGCAGGCATTCTGTATGCCCCTGGCAAGGCCTCCAACGCCGGCGGTGTGGCTGTGTCGGGCCTGGAAATGTCACAGAACGCCATGCGCCTTCTGTGGACGGCCGGCGAAGTGGACAACAAGCTGCACGGCATCATGCAGTCGATTCACCATGCGTGCGTGCATTACGGCGAAGAGGCCGACGGCCGCGTCAATTACGTCAAGGGTGCAAACATCGCAGGCTTCGTGAAAGTAGCGGATGCGATGCTGGCCCAAGGCGTAGTCTGACCCGCCCGCTATCAGGGCCGCGTCGCGGCCCTAGTCTGCTTCACCGTCGATCCGCACAACCTCGATCACCCGATCACCCGCTGGTCGGTGCCACGCCACCTCGTCCCCGGGCTCAGCACCGAGCAGCGCCCGCCCCAGGGGCGAGCCCCAGTTGATCAGCCCGCGCCCCGCGTCGGCCTGGTCTTCACCCACCAACTGCACGGTCTGCTCCAGCCCATCTTCATCAGCAAACGTGACGCGGCTGCCGATGGCGACCTTGCTGGATGACTGGGCAGGGGGCATCACCTGGGCGCTCTGCACGCGCAGGGTGAAGTAACGCAGGTCACGCTCCGTGTCGGCCAACCGCTGCTTGTCACCGCGCTCACCCTGCGCCGCCAGCTCACTGCGCAAGGTGTTGAGGCTGGCCACGCGGGCCTGCAACTGGCGCAGGCCACTGGCGGTTACATAGTTGGGTTGTTCACTGACATGCCGCTCTACCGGTTGATCGGCCTGGGCAGCGGCTTGGTCTTCGTTGACGAATGCTCGGCTCATGGCGGCCTCCTTGTGCAGAAGACCATCATGGCAGGCTGAGGGTTTCAACGAATGCCCAGTAGCGACTCAGTCGGGGCGCCAGGCCCGGGCTGCGCCGCGGTCCTTTTCCTGCTGCCAGTCACGGTCGCGCTGGTCCCAGAAGCGCTGGTGGTATTGCTGCTGCTCGGCGCTGTCCTGCGTAGCCTTGCACTGGCGGAAACCATCGTCCCAGCCGGTTTCATACTGCGGCTCGTGCAGGTAGCGCGGCACGTTCTTGCGAAAGTCGCCCACCATCACACCGGCGGCCTGCCGGCCACTGCTGCACCCATCCTGAAAGCCGTCGGCATAGGCGGGGGGGTAGCCGCGCCCGACCATCTGCTCGTGGGTGCTTTCACACCCCGCCAGCAGCAACGCAACGCACAAGCCCAACCCGTACCGCCACATGGCCACCCACCCTCCAGCTGTTGATAACCAGTCTAGAGGGCGATTTGTCGCGGTGCTGTCAAAACAGTGTCAAAGAGTCGCGGGTTCTACAGCGAGAGCTAGTAGTGGTACCACTTCACTTCGAGCATCACCTCGTTCTGTGCCGTGGCCAGGTGGCTGAACCCGCGTGAGGCACTTAGACGCAGCCCCAGGTTCTGGCTGATCTCCCACTGCTGGTTCAGGCTCAGGCTGCGGCGTACTTCGCCGTTGGTGAAGTAGTCCCCCTTGGCTTCGAGCGTCATGTTGCCCAGCCCGTTGCGCCACAACAGCCCGCCGTTGAACCCCGCCGCCGGTGCAATGAACTGGGCAAAATCGTTGTGGTGCTCCACCCGCACTGTGCCCAGGGCAAAGCCCAGCAAACCGTCGGCCAGTTGCCAGGTGCCGCCGGCGCCGCCGTTCACGTGGCTGACCAGCACCTCGTCGTCATGCTTGCCCGGTACCCGCTCCAGGCCGCCGGCCACCTGCCATGACCAGGGTTTGAGCAGCTCGTTGCGCGGTGTCAGCGAGCGGATGGTGGCGAGGTCCAGGCGTTGCACCTGCCAGTCATTGCCTTCGTACTGGCGCACCTTCAACTGCAGGATCTCGATCTGGGCGCCGAGCGGGAAGCCATAGGCGTTGTCGTTGAGGTCGTGGTAGGCCATGCGCAGGCCGTACTCGGCGAAGGCGCGGTCTTCCCGGGTACCTACGCCAAGCTGCCAGGTACGCGAATCGTGGCCGTCTTCGGGGAGCCCCGGGCGTTCAATCTGCAAGGGTGGCGGCGGGTTGGTATTGATCGCGCGCAGCAGCTCGAAGCTGCGCTTGGCCTGGCCGGGGTCGCGCTCCTGGCCATTGGCCCGGTAACGCTCCAGGCGATAGGCGGCGTCCTGCACCAGTGCCTGACGCTCCCGGGGCAGTGCCTTGAACTCGGGGCTTTGCAGTTGCGCGGTGTCGGCACTCACGGCCAGCACCTGGCGTTTTTCGTCATGATCCAGCGGTGCTGCCCGCGCCAACAGTTCACGTTCGCGCGAGGGGCGGTAGATTTCGCTGGCCACCAGGCCGGACTGCTTTACCGCCTTGACCGTGTCGGTAGGGATGGCCGTAAGCGGGAACTGCGAGGTCAGGTCCAGGCCTGGGCGCGCCACCTGCAGCAATTCCAGCAGGCGGTAGGAGCAGTTCTCGTCGAAGAAGAAATAGTCGAACTGAATCTGCTTCAGTTCCCACACATGTTCCACCATGCGCCCGGTCTCTTCCGGGGTCAGGTCCAGCTGGTACTCCCACAGGTCGCGGTTTTCCAGGCTGCGGTATTCGGAGAGCTTTTCCTGGTAGGGCATCAGCGCGAACAGGCCAGGGTAGCCGCCCGCCAGGCCTTTCCAGGCATACAGGATGCTGTTGTCGCTGCCTTCGATGTACGCACCGAAGTTGATCGCGTAACTGAGCAGCGTGGTGTCGTCGCTGCGGGTGGTGGACTGGTCGATGCGCAGCAGGGTATGGCCGAACATGGACGAGGGGCTGTTCAGGTAAGCGGCCGGGAAGATCAGCGCCGCGCTGTGTGGGTCGATCGACTGGTACCAGGTCTTGAATTCCTGGCAGTCCGGCTCTGGCAGGCCTTGCAGGCCGAGCTGCTCACGCAGCCAGCGGGTGCGGGCCGGGAACACGCATTGAGCATGCTTGTCGCCAAGGCTTGCCGGTGCGTACAGGGCCTCTACGGTGGCCTTGAGTTCGCGGTCCGGGTGGTGCGCGCCGTCCTGCGCCAGGAAAAACGCATCGTCGTCCACATAGCTGCGCCAGCCACCCAGCTTGCCCGTTTCATAATGACCAAGGGCTATCCAGTAGGGGGTGTTTGCCAGTTGCTGAAGGCGAGCTTGGTCGATGTGCGGGGCGGCATGAACAGGGGCGCAGGCTAACAGCGCTAGGGAAGCGAGGCGTTTGAACATAGGGGGCAGCTACTTCCAGACGATGCCGAAGAGAAGGCGAAACCCGCCCCGGGGCCGGGGCGGGAAAAGCGGCAATTACGCCTCGGTAGCGTACTTGGCCAGGCGTGGGTCGTTCTTCAGAACGGCCAGGGTGTTGCTGTGTACGGTTTCAGCATTGACGTCGGCGCTGCTGAAGATCTGGTTGAAGTGGTCGTGGGTGACCGATGCGAAATAGCCGCGGTCTTCCGGTGCCACGCCCAGTACCACGGCGTAAGTGGTCAGAGCTTCACCCTGGCCCATGGCCATGTCTTCGGAAAGCTCGTTCATCATGCCGTTCATGGCGAACCAGGACTTGCCGCCGTAGGTCAGCGAAGCCTTGGTGGAGCAGCCGTTGGTGCCGGAGGTCATGCCGAAGGTGGCGTTACCGGAAGTGCCGTTGGTGGTGGAAGCCAGGAAGTGCGCAGGGGTGCCGCGCTGGCCTTCGAACAGCATGTTGCCCCAGCCGCAGTTCGGGCCGCCTGGCGCATCGGCCATTGCGTTGAGCGAGGCCACGGTGAACAGAGTACCCAGAAGAATCCGTTTCATAGCTTTATTCTCTATTTGACTTAAACCAAGGGTCAGGTTTCTGGCAACTCGATTGCCAGGTCGGGAAAGCATTTCACCCACCCGCGCAGCTTGGAGTTTAGGCGCGATCTAAAGGTTGCGTCACTGATTGCGAAAAATTTGCCTGCACAAGACACCGTCGCACCTGCGACATAAAGTTTTTATAGCCTTGCAACCCTCGCGCAGGCGGCGCCAGAATGCTGCCATCTGCCCCGCCGAAGTAAGGAAACCCAATGCCCGATCCTGTCGCTGCGCGCCTGCGTCTTGCGCCTGAAGCCCTGACCCGGCGTTTCTCCCCCGAGCAGTTTGCCTTTGCCAATACCGACGATCTGGAGCCGTTTCGCGGAGTCCTGGGCCAGGAACGTGCTGTCGAGGCCCTGCAGTTCGGCGTGGCCATGCCGCGCCCTGGTTACAACGTGTACGTCATGGGCGAGCCCGGTACCGGGCGTTTTTCGTTCGTCAAACGCTACCTCAAGGCCGAGGGCAAGCGTCAGCAGACGCCGGCCGACTGGGTGTACGTCAACCACTTCGACGATAACCGTGAGCCCCGCGCCCTTGAGCTGCCCTCGGGCACGGCCGGTGAATTCATCGCCGACATGGGCGGGTTGATCGACAACCTGCTGGCAACCTTCCCGGCAGTGTTCGAACACCCCTCCTACCAGCAGAAAAAAGGCGCCATCGACCGCGCCTTCAACCAGCGCTATGACCGCGCCCTGGATGTGATCGAGCGTGCATCGCTGGAAAAGGACGTGGCCCTGTACCGCGACGCCAGCAACGTCGCCTTCACCCCGATGGCCGACGGCAAGGCCCTGGACGAAGCTGAATTCGCCCAGTTGCCAGAAGAGGTGCGCGAGCAGTTCCACGAAGACATCGCCCTGCTCGAGGAGCAGCTGAACGAGGAGCTCGCCAGCTTGCCGCAGTGGAAGCGCGAGTCCAACAACCAGCTGCGCCAGCTCAACGAAGAAACCATCACCCTGGCGCTGCAGCCGCTGCTGGCGCCATTGTCGGAAAAATACGCCGAAAATGCGGCCGTGTGCGCTTACTTGCAGTCGGTGCAGCTGAACCTGCTGCGCACTGTGGTCGAGCAACTGGTCGATGACAGCAAGACCGACGCCGTGGCGCGCAAGCTCCTCGAGGAGCAATACGCGCCGAGCCTGATGGTTGGCCATCATGTCGATGGCGGTGCGCCGGTGGTGTTCGAACCGCACCCCACCTACGACAACCTGTTCGGCCGTATCGAATACAGCACCGACCAGGGCGCGCTGTACACCTCCTACCGCCAACTGCGCCCCGGCGCGTTGCACCGTGCCAATGGCGGCTTCCTGATTCTTGAAGCCGAGAAGATGTTCGGCGAGCCGTTTGTATGGGATGCCCTCAAGCGTGCCTTGCAGTCGCGCAAACTCAAGATGGAATCGCCGTTGGGCGAGCTGGGCCGTGTCGCCACCGTCAGCCTGACCCCGCAGATGATCCCGCTGAACGTGAAGCTGATCATCATCGGCTCGCGCCAGTTGTATTACGCGCTGCAAGACCACGACCCGGACTTCCAGGAGATGTTCCGGGTGCTGGTGGACTTCGACGAAGACATGCCCATGGTCGACGAAAACCTGGAGCAGTTCGCCCAGCTGTTGCGCACCCGCACCAACGAGGAGGGCATGGCCCCGCTGACCAGTGACGCCGTGGCGCGGCTGGCTACCTACAGCGCCCGGCTGGCGGAAAACCAGTCGCGCCTTTCTGCCCGTATCGGCGACCTGTTCCAGCTGGTGAGCGAAGCGGATTTCATCCGCCAGCTGGCCAGTGACGAGATGACCGATGCCGGCCACATCGAGCGTGCGCTCAAGGCCAAGGCCACGCGTACCGGGCGTGTTTCACAGCGGGTGCTGGATGACATGCTGGCCGGCATCATCCTGATCGACACACAGGGCGCAGCCATCGGCAAGTGCAACGGGCTGACCGTGCTGGAAGTGGGCGACTCGGCCTTCGGCATGCCGGCGCGTATCTCCGCCACCGTGTACCCGGGCGGCAGCGGTATCGTCGACATCGAGCGTGAGGTCAACCTGGGCCAGCCGATCCATTCCAAGGGGGTGATGATTCTCACCGGGTACCTGGGTAGCCGTTATGCCCAGGAGTTCCCACTGGCCATCTCTGCCAGTATTGCCCTGGAACAGTCTTACGGTTACGTGGACGGCGACAGCGCCTCGCTGGGCGAGGCTTGCACGCTGATTTCCGCCCTATCGCGCACGCCGCTCAAGCAATGCTTTGCCATCACCGGTTCCATCAACCAGTTTGGTGAGGTGCAGGCAGTGGGTGGGGTGAACGAGAAGATCGAAGGGTTCTTCCGCCTGTGCGAGGCACGTGGCCTGACGGGCGAGCAGGGTGTGATCATCCCGCGCGCCAACGTTGCCACGCTGATGCTCGACGAACGCGTGCTGCAGGCAGTGGAGAACGGCGTGTTCCACGTGTATGCGGTCAGCCAGGCAGACGAGGCTCTTAGCCTGCTGGTGGGCGAGGAGGCCGGGGCGCCCGACGAAAAAGGCCAGTTCACCGAAGGCAGTGTCAATGCGCGCGTGGTCGAACGGCTGCGGGAGATCGCCGAGATGATCAGCGAGGAAGACATCGAGAAGGCAGAAAAAGAACGCCTCGAAGAGGTGATCGCCCAAGCCAAGCCGGCTTGAGTCAATAAACCGGCGCTGGCGGCCATGTGCTACCGTTCGGCGCCGGTTTTCCATCTTTTCTCGCTGTTCCTCTATGCTGGAACTTAGGGACAGCATCAAGGTTCAGGATGGAAACGGCCTGGTGTTCAGGCCGATCTCGGCTCTAGGGGGACGCGGCCATGCGCAACCTCAGCCTCACTCGCCAGTGCCTGGGCCTGGTGACCCGAATTGAATGCAGCATTCGCCCGCTGGCCGGCGATACTGGTATGTGGACGTTGCTGTTCGCTGCCGGCATGGCCGGCGAGCAACCGTCGGCCATCAAGGCCCAGGGGCCGTTTCACGGGCCTGTGGTGGCAGAATCGGTGTTGAACGCCATTGTCGACAGCCTGACCTTGCACGGTTACCAGTTGAGCGAAGACCCGCAGATCTGGTGCCTGCATCTTCAGGCGCAGTTGCGGCGGATCAATGGCGAACGGTGCAGGAACCTGGGTGATTACCAGTTTCATCCTGAGAGTTGAGGCAAGGGCCTGGGCTTTTGCTGGAACAGGTGGCTGGCTATACTCGCCGTCGTTTTTCCAGTCACCTACGAGCCCCAACCCTCCATGGAACGTATTCTTGAAAATGCGATGTATGCCTCTCGCTGGCTGCTCGCTCCCATTTACTTCGGCCTGTCCCTGGGCCTGCTGGCGCTGGCGCTGAAGTTTTTCCAGGAAGTGGTTCACGTCCTGCCCAATGTCTTCGCCCTTAGCGAAGCCGACCTGATCCTGGTGATTCTGTCGCTGATCGACATGTCGCTGGTAGGCGGCCTGCTGGTGATGGTGATGATTTCCGGCTACGAGAACTTCGTCTCGCAGCTGGACATCGATGAGAGCAAGGAAAAGCTCAACTGGCTGGGCAAGATGGACTCCTCGTCGCTGAAGATGAAGGTCGCCGCCTCGATCGTGGCCATCTCGTCCATCCACCTGCTGCGCGTGTTCATGGACGCCCAGAACATCTCCACCGAATACCTGATGTGGTATGTGATCATTCACATGACCTTCGTGCTGTCGGCGTTCTGCATGGGTTACCTGGACAAGCTCACCAAGCACTGAGCCGCTTGCCGCTGGCAGCCAGCAGTGTGCTAGGCTGCTGGCCCTTTTCACCAAGGGCGCGGCTTCGCTGCGCCCTGCTGCGGAGCATGACAATGTCCGAACTCAACCTGTCTACCGACGAAACCCGCGTCAGCTACGGCATCGGCCGTCAGCTGGGTGGCCAGCTGCGTGACAACCCGCCACCGGGCGTCAGCCTGGAAGCCATTCTGGCCGGCCTGACCGACGCGTTCAACGGTGCAGACAGCCGCGTTAGCGAAGCCGATCTGTCGGCCAGCTTCAAGGTTATCCGCGAAGTGATGCAGGCCGAAGCGGCTGCCAAGGCTGAAGCCGCTGCTGGCGCTGGCAAGCAGTTCCTGGCCGACAATGCCAAACGTGATGGCATCACCACCCTGGCCTCTGGCCTGCAGTTCGAAGTGCTCACCGCAGGTGAAGGCGCCAAGCCGTCCCGCGAAGACAGCGTGCGCACCCACTACCATGGCACCCTGATCGACGGCACCGTGTTCGATAGCTCGTACGATCGTGGCCAGCCGGCTGAATTCCCGGTGGGTGGTGTGATTGCTGGCTGGACCGAAGCCTTGCAACTGATGAATGCCGGCAGCAAATGGCGCCTGTATGTACCGAGCGAGCTGGCCTACGGCGCGCAAGGTGTGGGCAGCATCCCGCCGCACAGCGTACTGGTGTTCGACGTCGAGCTGCTGGACGTTCTGTAATGCCCTGAGGGCCGCATTTGTGGGAGCGGGTTCACCCGCGAAGCAGGCAGCGCGGTGCATGGCACCGGCTTCGCCGGTATTCGCGGGTAAACCCGCTCCCACAGCGGTTGCGCCAACGCTCAGATTGTGTGGGCGACAGTGGCTCCACAGAGGTCAATTCCAGTCTGTTCCGCCTGGGCGCAAGGCCCGTGCATAACAGAACAGAAACAGGTTGCGCACCAGCTCCTTCAATACCCCGGGCTCGCTCGAGTTCAGGCCATTCATGTCCAGGTCGCCCTGGTCACGCAATTCGTCCAGTGCTTCTTCCTCGAGCACCGCGCACACCTCACCGGTTTCCCGATGAAGGATGCGCAGGTAGGGGTGAGGGCGGTCCAGCCAGGCGTCTATCAGATAAGTCATGACCATTCTCCTTGGATAGCTTTCCAATGAGAATAATTCTTATTATCAAAATAGCAAGAACCAATTGGCGGATTCTTGTGAAATCAGACCTTGCGCACGAACTCGGACTTCAGCTTCATGGCGCCGATGCCGTCGATCTTGCAGTCGATATCATGGTCGCCGTCGCACAGGCGAATGTTCTTGACCTTGGTACCCACCTTGACCACCAGGGAGGAACCCTTGACCTTGAGGTCTTTGATGACGGTGACGGTATCACCATCCTGCAGGATGTTGCCCACCGAATCCTTTTTCACCACCTCGTCGCTGGCCGCCTCGGCGTCGCCGCTGGCCGACCACTCGTGGGCGCACTCTGGGCAGATCAGCTGAGTGCCATCCTCGTAGGTGTATTCGGAGTTGCATTTCGGGCAGGGTGGCAAAGTACTCACTTCGGTTCCTCTAACAGGCGGGTGTCTAAAAACCCACATTGTAAAAGGTATTGCTGCAGAAGTGATTTTGTCCGGACAAATGCAGGCGCGGGCAAAACCCACTCCCACAACGGCACCGATGCAGGAGCGGGCTCGCCCGCGACAGAGGCGATGCGGCCTGTCAGTGAGTGCGCGCGACCGCGAACTCGCTCAGCTCCACCAGTGCGTCCCGGTACTCGCTGGCCGGCAGCACTTCGAGGCATTCGATGGCGCGTTTCACGTAGCTGCGCGCCATTTCAGCGGTGTATTTGAGGGCGCCGGATGCCTCCACCGCTGCGCGGATCTGCTCGAGGTCTTCCAGGCCGCCTTTCTGGATAGCCTTGCGCACCAGCGCAGCCTGCTCGGCGGTGCCTTCGCGCATGGTGTAGATCAGCGGCAGGGTCGGCTTGCCTTCGGCCAGGTCGTCGCCCACGTTCTTGCCCAGGGCCTCTGCATCGCCTTCGTAGTCGAGCAGGTCGTCCACCAGCTGGAAGGCCACGCCCAGGTGGTCACCGAAGGTGCGTAGCGCCTCGCGCTGGGCGTCGGTGGCCTGGGCCAGCGCGGCGGCGCTGTGGGTGGACGCTTCGAACAGCATGGCGGTCTTGCCACGGATGACGTCCATGTAGACGTCCTCGGTGGTGCTGGCATCGCGCACCCGCGACAGCTGCAGCACTTCGCCTTCGGCGATCACGCGGGTGGCCTTGGACAGGATCTGCATCACCGGCATGGAGTTCAGCTCGACCATCATTTCGAACGAGCGGGAATAAAGGAAGTCGCCTACCAGCACGCTGGGGGCGTTACCCCACAGTGCATTGGCGGTGGAGCGACCGCGGCGCATGCCGGACATGTCGACCACATCGTCGTGCAGCAGGGTGGCGGTGTGCAGAAATTCGATGGTGGCGGCCAGCAGGCGCAGGTCGTCGCCCTGGTGCCCAAAGGCCTTGCCACACAGCAGCACCAGCAGCGGGCGCAGACGCTTGCCACCGGCGGACGTGATATAGTCGCCGATCTTCGATACCAACGGCACGCGCGAGGTCAGCTGCTTCTTGATGATCTCGTCGACGGCGCTGAAATCGTCAGCCACCGCACGGTAGAAGGTTTGGGGTTGCATCGGCTGCTCCAGTGAGGTTGCGCGGCATGCTAGGTTGCGGGTCCCGGTGTGTCAAGGCACGGTGCCAGTCGGCCGGGGGCGGTACTTGCAAGCAAAACCCGGGTTGCGTACAATCGCGCACCCTAACTTCCTGGGCAGCACCTGCCTTACGCAATTGCGCCGGGCCGTTCCAGCCCTGTGCAGCCATGCCAGCCAATACTCATCATATAAAGCGCTGGGTGAGCAGGATTATCGGAGAAATACCATGTCTTACGCAGTAATCGTTACCGGCGGCAAGCAGTACAAAGTCGCTGAAGGTGAATTCCTCAAGATCGAAAAACTGGAAGTCGCCACTGGCGAATCCGTGACCTTCGATCGCGTCCTGCTGGTCGCCAACGGTGAAGAAGTCACCATCGGTGCTCCAGTTGTTGCTGGCGCTAAAGTAGTGGCCGAAGTCGTTTCGCAAGGCCGCCACGACAAGGTTCGCATCATCAAGTTCCGTCGTCGTAAGCACCACATGAAGCGTATGGGCCACCGCCAGTGGTTCACCGAGATCAAAATCACCGGCATCCAGGCTTAATCCCCTAGATCCCCTGAATTTATTTGGAGAATTGAACCATGGCTCACAAGAAGGCTGGTGGTAGTACTCGTAACGGTCGCGACTCAGAATCGAAACGCCTTGGCGTGAAGATGTATGGCGGCCAGGTTATCAAGCCCGGCAACATCATCGTCCGTCAGCGCGGCACCGAATTCCACGCTGGCTACGGCGTTGGCATGGGCAAGGACCACACCTTGTTCGCCAAGATCGAAGGCGTGATCAAGTTCGAGAAGAAAGGCGAGTTCATGCGCCGTTACGTGAGCATCGTCGCCGCTTAATCGCGACGTCGCTCCAGAAGCCCCGTCATGCGACGGGGCTTTTTCGTTTGTGGTGAGCCTCTTGCAAAGCTGTTTGTCTGGGTTGCCGGCGTTGGTTTCTACGGTCGTACGGGGCCGCCGCGCTCATTTTTGCAAGAGCCTCATGTTTTTGAGTCATTCAACTCGTCTAGCGACGAGAGGCGGTTTTAATGAAGTTTGTTGACGAAGTATCCATTCGGGTCAAGGCCGGCGACGGCGGCAACGGTTGCATGAGCTTCCGTCGCGAAAAATTCATCGAGAACGGTGGCCCCAACGGTGGTGACGGCGGTGACGGCGGCTCGGTGTACATGGTTGCCGACGAAAACCTCAACACCCTGGTCGACTATCGCTACACCCGTCACCACGAAGCCCAGCGCGGCTCCAATGGCGGCAGCACCGATTGCACCGGCAAGAAGGGTGAAGACCTGTTCCTGCGCGTGCCGGTGGGCACCACCGTGATCGACGCTTCCACCCAGGAGGTGATTGGTGACCTGGTTACCCCAGGCCAGAAACTGATGGTCGCCCAGGGCGGCTGGCACGGCCTGGGCAACACCCGCTTCAAGTCCAGCACCAACCGTGCGCCGCGCCAGACCACCCCAGGCAAGCCGGGCGACCAGCGCGACCTGAAGATGGAAATGAAAGTGCTCGCCGACGTCGGCCTGCTGGGCTTGCCCAACGCTGGCAAGAGCACCTTCATCCGCTCGGTATCGGCCGCCAAGCCGAAAGTGGCCGACTACCCGTTCACCACCCTGGTGCCAAACCTGGGTGTGGTCAGTGTCGACCGCTGGAAGAGCTTCGTCATCGCCGACATCCCCGGCCTGATCGAAGGCGCTTCCGAGGGGGCTGGCCTGGGTATTCGCTTCCTCAAGCACCTTGCGCGCACCCGTGTGCTGCTGCACCTAGTCGACATCGCGCCGCTGGACGAAAGCAGCCCGGCCGATGCCGCAGAAGTCATCGTCAACGAGTTGACCCGCTTCAGCCCGTCGCTGGCCGAACGTGAGCGTTGGCTGGTGCTGAACAAGTCGGACATGGTCATGGACGATGAGCGTGATGAACGTGTGCAGGAAGTGATCGACCGCCTGCAGTGGGAAGGCCCGGTCTACGTGATCTCGGCCATCTCCAAGCAAGGCACCGACAAGCTCAGCCACGACCTGATGCGCTACCTCGAAGACCGCGCCGACCGCCTGGCCAACGACCCGGCCTACGCCGAAGAACTGGCCGACCTCGACCAGCGCATCGAAGACGAAGCCCGTGCCCAGTTGCAGGCCCTGGACGATGCCCGCACCTTGCGCCGCACTGGCGTGAAGAGCGTGCACGATATCGGCGACGACGACGGCTGGGACGATGATTTCGAGGACGACGAAGACGGCCCGGAAATCATTTACGTGCGCGACTGACCGGTTGCAGTACACTAAACGCCGCTCTCTGGAGCGGCGTTTTTGTATCCACGGTATCTACAGATTCGACATAGGTTGGAAGAAGATGCGAAGCAAGGTGACGGGCGCCAGGCGCTGGGTCGTGAAGATTGGCAGTGCGCTGCTGACCGCCGATGGCAAAGGCCTCGACCGCGGTGCCATGGCCGTGTGGGTCGAGCAGATGGTCGCGCTGCGCGAGGCAGGGGTTGAGCTGGTACTGGTCTCTTCCGGGGCCGTGGCGGCTGGCATGAGCCAGCTGGGCTGGACGTCGCGACCGAGTGCGATGAACGAACTGCAGGCCGCCGCTTCCATTGGCCAGATGCGCTTGGTGCAGGCCTGGGAGTCCAGCTTCGGCGAGCATGGCAAGCACACCGCACAGATCCTGCTGACCCATGACGACCTGTCCGACCGCAAGCGTTACCTGAACGCCCGCAGCACCCTGCGCACCCTGGTTGAGCTGGGCGTGGTGCCGGTGATCAACGAGAACGACACCGTCGTCACCGACGAAATCCGCTTTGGCGACAACGATACCTTGGCGGCACTGGTGGCCAACCTGGTAGAGGCTGACCTGCTGGTGATCCTTACCGACCGTGACGGCATGTTCGACGCCGACCCGCGCAACAACCCAAATGCCCAGCTGATCAGCGAAGCCCGCGCCGATGACCCGGCGCTGGATGCGGTGGCGGGTGGAACCGGCGGTGCCCTAGGCCGTGGCGGCATGCAGACCAAGCTGCGCGCAGCGCGCCTGGCGGCGCGTTCCGGGGCCCATACCATCATCATCGGTGGGCGCATCGAGCGTGTGCTCGACCGCCTCAAGTCCGGCGAGCAGCTGGGTACACTGTTGTCGCCCGAGCGTGGCATGCTGGCCGCCCGCAAGCAGTGGCTGGCGGGGCATTTGCAAACCCGTGGCACCCTGGTGCTGGATGCCGGTGCCGTGCAGGCCCTGCGCCAGGCCAACAAGAGCCTGCTGCCGGTAGGCGTCAAGACCGTGCAGGGCAGCTTCCGCCGCGGCGAAATGGTGGTGTGCGTGGGCCCCGATGGCCTGGAGGTCGCACGCGGCCTGGCCAACTACAGTGCCCTGGAAGCGCAGAAAATTATTGGCCAGCCGTCCGATGCCATCGAGACGATACTGGGTTACAGCGCCGAGCCTGAGCTGGTGCATCGCGACAATCTGGTACTGGTATGACTATGCTGAAAAAGATCTTTGCCGTGGCGGCGCTGGCGCTGCCCATGCTGGCCGGCGCCGAGGAAATCGGCCAGGTATCCACTGTCTTCAAGTTCCTGGGGCCGAACGACCGCATTGTGGTCGAAGCGTTTGACGACCCCAAGGTCGAGGGCGTGACCTGCTACCTGTCTCGAGCCAAGACCGGCGGGGTGAAAGGTGGGCTGGGGTTGGCCGAGGACCGTGCGGAAGCGTCGATTGCCTGCCGTCAGGTTGGGCCGATCAGCTTCAAGGGCGACCTGAAGGATGGCGACGTGGTGTTCAAGGAGCGCACCTCGCTGGTGTTCAAGACCATGCAGGTGGTGCGCTTCCTGGACAAGAAGCGCAACACGCTGGTGTACCTGGTATACAGCGACCGCATTGTGGAAGGCAGCCCGCAAAACGCCGTGACCGCGATCCCGATTCTGCCTTGGGCACAGCAGTAACCCTGTAGCAGCACTAACCCTGCTGCTACAACATCAATCCTGTGGGAACAACTGTATTCCACAAAATCTGAATGCTGGCGCAATCCACCGTGTGGGAACGGCTTCAGCCGCGAACACCGGCGAAGCCGGTGCCATACACCGCGCTGCCTGCTTCGCGGGTGAACCCGCTCCCACAGGGAGTGGGGTTTGCTGGTTAAATCATCGCCCAGCGCGATAGCGTAGAAGCAACTGTGTGCCAAAAATCTGAATGCTGGCGCGATCCTTGTGGGAGCGGGTTCACCCGCGAATAATTGCAGCAGTGCATTATTCGCAGGTAACCCAACCCCCCAAGGTGTACCGTCAGGCCAACTCTTCGGCCTGCCCCTCGCGCACAACCGCCTTCACCTCGTCCAGCCGGCTGATGTACTTCCAGTCCGCCTCGTCGATGTAGATGCCATTGGGGCCGCTGCCCCCTTCCAGGTCAATCGCCACCCGTGCCGACACCTGCGGTTTCACGCTCGCCAGAATCGGCACGAAGCCCAGTTGCAGGCTGGTTTCCAGCAAGGCTGCCTGGTTGCGTTCATCGATGTCGGCAGCTTCGTCCAGGTAGTACGGCAGACGAATGCGGCCGGCCAGGTCGCGGTCCATCAGGTGCAGCAACAGGTACATGTTGGTCAGCGCCTTGATGGTCATGGTGGTGCCGTTGGACGCCGCGCCGTCGATGTCAGCGTGGATCACCGGCTGGCCATTGACCTTGGTGATCTCGAACGCCAGTTCGAACAGGTCCTTGAGCCCCAGTTGGTTGTGGTTGGCCGCCACCAGCCGCGCCAGGTATTCCTTGGCCTCTTCGTTCTTGTTGTCCTGCTCGGCGCTTTGCGTCAGGTCGAACACCGAGAGGGTCTCGCCTTCTTCGTACTGGCCGGCGCTGTGGATGATCTGGTCGATGTGCTTGAGGGCCTCCTTGTTGGGCGCCAGCACCACCCGGAAGCTTTCCAGGTTGGACACCTGGCGCCGGTTGATCTCGCGGTTGAACAAGGCCAGCTGGTGTTCCAGGCTGTCGTAGTCGCTGCGGATGTTGCGCAAGGTGCGGGCGATATCGGTAACCGCTGCGCGGCGAGCCTTGGCCAGGGTCAGCGCCTCGTCGGTGCGGTGGGCATAGGCGTTCACCAGCAGTTGCAGGCGGCGCTCCATGTCGTCCTCGCTGTCGAACTTGGCCACGCCCTTCAGGCGTACCTGGGCGTACAGCGCCTCGATCTGGTTGTCCACACGCTGTAAAGCCTGCCAGCTGTCCTGGTAGTCGTTGAGCAGCGGCAGCAGGTTGTCCATCGAGTCATCGACGGCTTCCATGAACGGCGTGCCGTAGGGCAGGTCGGCAGGCAGCAGCTGGCGGCGGCGCAGGGCGTCGTCGAGCGTGCGTTGCTGGGACTCCAGGTCGCCGATCTGGCGGCCGACCAGCTGCAGCTTGGCCGACAGCTGCTGGACGCGCTCGGTGAAGGCGTCGCTGGAGCGCTTGAGCTCATCCTGGGCGGCCTCCAGTTGCGACAGCTGCTCCAGCTTCTCGGGTTCCTCGGCGGCCAGGGTCTGGCTGCGGCGGAAGTCTTCCAGCGCCTTCTGGGCGTCGAGCACCTGCTGGTACAGGGCTTCTGTCTGCGCCTTGGAGGCGGAGCGGTCGGCGCTGACGGCCTGCTGGGTTTTCAGCTGCCGCAGCTCCTTGTCCAGGCGCTCTTTCTGGTCGCGCAATGCAGCGCGGTCGGCCAACGCCTGAAGCGCAGGCGGGTCGATGTGGGTGAGGTCGATGGAAAGGCCCGGGGCCTCGAAGCGCTCGCCCTTGAAACCGTCGAGTACCGCTTCCAGCGATTTGACCCACAGGTCGCTGTCGTCCAGCTCGATGCCGCGCTCGCCCAGCGGCAGGCTGAACAGGGCGCCGTTGAACAGGCGCATCAGGCGGTCGACGTCCTGCTGCGAAAACTCTTCGCGCAGGCGGGCATAGCTGTTGTTGTCGGCGTGGTCCAGCTGTTGCCTGACTTGTTTCAGGCGTTTTTCCAGGTCGCGTACGCGCTCGTCCAGGTCTTCGGCACTGAACTGGCGAGACTGGGCCAGGGCTCCGGCCAGCTCGTCGTGGGCGTCCTTGGCCGCCAGCAGTTGCTGTTCCAGCACCTTGACGTCGTCGACCAGGGCAAAGCGGTGGCGCAGCACCGACAGCTCACCCAGCCAGCGCTGGATGCCGGTGATTTCCCGCTCCAGGCGCATCAGCTCCTGGGTGCCGCCGCGCTGGTCGTTCTGCAGGCGGTCCTGCTCGCCGCGGTAGTGCTCGGCCTGGATGACCAGCTCTTCCTTGCGCGCCATGGCGTATTCCTGCCAGGTGCCCAGCAGGGTGTCGAGCACCGGCGAAATGCGGTGCAGCTTGCCGCGCAGGATGTCGCGCTGGGCCACGCCACCGGCCAGGGCTTCCACCAGGGGGCCGGCAGCGACCAGGGCGTTGTAGTCCTGCTCCATGCGGCGCACGTCGCGGAAGGCTTCCTCGCACGCGGCAATGTAGTCGACGCTGCCGGAGCGCAGGCTGTGTTCGAAGGCATCCAGGAACAGCTGCTTGAGCTTGGCGGCGGTAATCTCGCGCATGTGCAGCAGGTTGATGAACAGGGCGCGGAACGTTTTCAGGCTCTGCTCGCTGGTGGAGCGCAGCGGGATCAGGGTGAGGTCCAGCGGTATCGAGGTGTGGCCGCCGACCAGCAGCCGGCGCAGCTCGTCGGGCTTCACCTCGTAGGCCTTGATGCCCAAGCGTTCAAGGTTGGTGAACAGCTCTTTCTGGCGCAGGCAGGTGTCGTTCTTCTGGTAGTGGGCCAGGTCCAGCTCGCCTTTGTAGGCGAAGAACTGGTGACCGAAGCCGCCGCCCGGGCCACGGCCGACCACGCCGATCACGTGGGTGCCGTGGGGCAGGCTCAGCTCGCAAAGAATGTACGAGGTGTCGCTGGCGAAGTAGAAGCGGCGCGACTGCTCAAGGCTGTACTTGCCGAAGCTCATGTCCGACATGCGCGCCAGAATGGGGAACTGCAGGGCGTTGATCGACGCCGACTTGCCCAGGTTGTTGGCGCCATACACCGACAGCGGGTGTTCCAGCGGGAACAGGCCGAGGCTGTAGCCCGCCGTGTTGAGCAGTGCGAAGCGGCGGATACCGTAGCGTTCCTGGCTCATGCGTCAATCTCCTGTTGCTCTTCGCGAATGGCCCGCGCCAAGGCCTGCTCCTCGCTCTCTTCGCCCTCGAAGGGGCTGAGGTCCAGCGGGTCGTCGGTGCGGTTGAGTGCTTCGGGGCTTTCTTCCTCGACCAGGGTCGGGGTGGGCAGGGGCAGGTCGCTGTGCAGGGTGGCTGCCAGGTCACGGTCCTGCTGCACGGCCAGGCACACATCGAGAAAACGGTGCATGGGTGGCAGAAAGCGGTAGATGCCGCCTTCTTCGTGGGCAAAGCCGAGCTGGGTCATGCGCCGCAGGATCTTCTCCTCCAGCTCGTCCACCGTCTGTACTTCGGCCTGCAGAAACAGGTCGCGGTACTTGTCCAGCAGCGAGGGCAGTTCGTCACGGCCTATGCTGCCGCCGTCCAGCACGGCCATCGGGTCGCGGCCTTGGTCGGCCAGGTGCTCGACCAGGATGAAGGTGAACAGCGACAGGCGCTGGGCAGTCTTGTTCACCTGCGCCGCGGCCATGTCCGGCACGAAGTAGTAGAAGCCGCGGGTATCGCACACCAGCTCGAAGCCCAGGGCCTTGAACAGGGTGCGGTACTGGTCCTGGAAGTTCGACAATTGGGCGTACAGCTCGGGGTCGCGGCGGCTGACGTGAAAACCTTTGAACAGCTCGCGGAAGATCGGCGCGAGCTGGGACAGTTCGGAAAGATCAAGATGCATGGGCTGGGCTCGCGTTGGTGTCGGTAAGCGCTGTGGTGGCGTCTTCGCGGCTGGAGGTCAGGGCGAACGAGCGCAGGCTGACCCGGTGTTCCTGGGTGGTGTAGTCACGGCGGTCCAGGCGTTGGCGCCTGAAGCGCTTTTCCCGCGAGAGGCGCGAGAACCAGTACAGCAGCTCGTCGGTTGCGCCCTCGGGCTCCTGCTCCAGCAGCCACACCATCAGGTCGGGCAGTGGTAGCGCCTGTTCGCAGCGATCGGTCATTTCCTTGACCGTACGCGGTGCACGGGGCAGGGCGCCGGAGGAAGGCTTGTGGGCCTTGGGGAAACGCGCCGGTTTGGGCTCGAAGCGGGCCAGGGCATACACATAGGCCTCCACCTGGCTGGCACTGCCCAGGAAGGTGCTCTGCGGCCGGGTGAACAGTGGCATGGCAGCCTGCGGCAGGGCGTCCAGGCCCTTGCGGCGGATCACCGAGAGTGCCAGTGCCGCGCCCCGGGTCACGGCGTTGTGTCGGCGCGCCTCTTCACGCAGCGGCAGCAGCAGCTCGCGGGCGTGGCGCAGGGTGAGCTGGGCGCTGGTTTGCATTTCCAGGATGCGCGCGTGGGTGCGCAGCAGCATGTCGTCGTCAACCAGGTGCCCCAGGCGCGCCTGTTCGCCCAGCAGCTTCAGCAGCACGGTTTCTACCTTGCGCACGCCCTGCTCGAAGGCGCCGTCGGCGTTCACCAGCTGGATCATGGGCTCGACGTATTCGTCCCAGGTAGCCAGTACTTCGGCGTAGCGCTGACGCAGGGGGATCTGGCGGTTGCTGGTTTTGGCCCGCTCGGCCACGGCCACCAGGGCCTGCTCGTCATTGTCGAGCTTCTTCAGCACATCGCGCACTCGCATGTCGAGCAGGCGCAGCTGGCGCGCCAGGTCGTCGCTGTCACGGTTGTCGAAGGCATCCTGGATATGCCCGGCCAGGCGCTCCAGGTGGCGCAGGTAGGCTTCGATTTCCAGGCACAGGCCCAGCCGGTGCTCGCGGCGCAGGTAAGCCAGGAAGTCGTGGATCTGGGCGTTGAGCTCGAAGCGGTTGGGGCTCTTGGCCACCGGCACCAGAATATCCAGGCGGATCCACACATCGAGCAGCTGGGTGATGTCCTGCGGGGTGCTTTCGACCTGCTGGCGGGCCACGTGGTGGCGCAGCTCCACCAGGCTCAGGGTGCCCTGGTCGAAGCGCTCGCACAGCGGCTCGATCAAGGCCCAGTGTTCGGCTAGGGCGCGCAGGACGCGCTTGGGTTCGATCATTGGCTTGGGCTCGTTGCCAAGAAAAAGGGGGCGATTGTACTGCATCCGGGGCCTGGGGTTTTACCCCTTGGTCTGTAATGGGGTGTGTATGTCTCGGTTTTAGTGGCGCCTGGCAGATCGGGCGGCGCGCGGTCTGATGGGCGCTGCAAAAACGACGGCGTACACGTTAGAATGCGCAACCGCCTTCACCCCTCGGATACCCGCCCTTGCTCACCGAACCCCGTCGTCGCGCCTACCTTTCCGCCATGCAAGTGGTGCATTGGTTGCCGCGCGCCGAACTGCCGTTCGCTGCGCCGTCGCGGCCCGAACTGTTGCTGCCGGTCATGCCGGTCGAAGACATTGACTTCGACGCAAGGCCGGCCCCACCTGGTGAGCAGGCACCTGTCATCGCCCAGGCCCGTGTTGCCGAGCGGCCAAAAATAGAGGTTCCGCGCCCGGGCACCAGCAAACCCGCCGCCAAGCCCAGCGAGCCCGAGGCGCAACCCGCAGCGCCCCGCGCCGTCCCTGTGCCGCCACCACGCTTCTCGCTGCAATTGCTGCGCGCCGGCAGTTGCCTGCTGCTGGTTGAGCTTGCTACCGGGCAGCCTTTCCAGAGCCGCGACCCCTCCTACCTGCTGCTCAAGGACATGCTGCGCGCAGCTGGCCTGCCCGATGCTCCGCAGATCATCGGCGAGCCAGTACGCTGGCCGCTGCTGGTGCGCGGCAACATGGACCAGGGCCCCGAAGCCGCACGGGATTTCGTCCAGAGCTTCGTCCAGGCGCGGCTGGAAGACGCCCCCTGCACCTGCCTGTGGCTGGTCGGGCTGCCCGCGCTGCGTTTTGCCGCCAATGCCGACGAGCAGGCGTATTACCAAACCCTCCCGCTCGGCGGCCTGGGCGATGCCTGGGCCTTGCCGGGCCTTGAACTGTTGATGGACGAGCCGCAGCGCAAGGCGGACGTCTGGAAAGCCATGCGCCAGCTGATGGCGCGCTGGAAGCACGTTGAATGAGTGACTCGATCAGTTTCCGCCCCATGACCGAGGCGGATCTGGATGCCGTGCTGAAAATCGAATACGCCGCATTCAGCCACCCCTGGACCCGGGGGATTTTTCTGGATGCGCTCAAATCGTATGAAGTGTGGCTGATGTTCGATGGCCAGCAGCAGGTGGGTCATGGCGTGATCAACGTGATCATCGACGAAGCGCACCTGCTCAACATCACCGTCAAGCCGGAAAACCAGGGCCGGGGCCTGGGCTTGCGGCTGCTTGAACACCTGATGGCCCGCGCCTACCAGCTCAACGGCCGGGAGTGTTTTCTGGAGGTACGCGCCAGCAACCCGGCCTATCGGTTGTACGAGCGCTTCGGTTTCAACGAAATCGGCCGCCGGCGCGACTACTATCCAGTGGCGGGCGGTCGTGAAGATGCCCTGGTGATGGCCTGCACGCTGCTCGAAGACTGAGCCCGCGCCGGCCACTGTTGCAGGCAGGGGAGGACGGAGTGAACATACGGTTGCTGATGGTGGGCCTGCTGGCGGCGAGTGCAGCCCAGGCTGATACACGGGATGTGTGGATGTTCGCCCAGTGGGCGGGCGACCACCCGACGCGACCGTTTCGGGAAATGCTGGTAGATGCCCGCCTTTATGGGGTGGTGCCCATTCACCAGTTGCTGCGTTCTGCTTCCGACTGGCAGCCCTGCCGCGCCGCGCCCTTTGCCGTACCCCCTCCAGGCAACTGGCCTGCAGTGCGTTCAACCCTCTCCCTGCTCAAGGCCCTGAATGGTCAAGGCATCCTGCCGGCCTTCGAAGTGGTATCGGCCTATCGCGACCCAGGCCTGAACCGCTGTGCCGGCGGTGCTCCTGGCAGTGCTCACACCCGGGCCTTTGCGGTGGATATTCTGCTGCCGCCCGCGGCCAACCCCGGCCCGCTGTGCCAGTTCTGGCAGCGGCACGGTCAGGTGTGGAACATGGGCCTGGGCCGCTACCCAAGCGGGCGCATTCACCTGGACACAGCCGGCTACCGCACCTGGGGTGGGGACGGCAGTGCGGGTTCGTCGTTTTGCACCAGGCCCAGGTGAGCCAGGCAACCCCGGCATTGCTCGGTCACCCATTGGGCGAAGCGCTGGCGTTTACCGCCGTCATCGAGGCGGTGGTTGCTCAGCAGGTAATAGGCAGAGCCGTCCGGCACAAAGCCAAACGGTGACTGCAACTGCCCGCTGTCCAGTTCGTCACGCACCATCAATGCCGAGGCCATGGCCATGCCCAGCCCGGCACCCGCTGCCTGAATCGACAGGTAGAAATGCTCGAAATCGCCGCGTTCGCCGGGGCAGGGCGGTTGGCCGTTCAGGTGCAGCCAGGTAGCCCAGGCGTCGGGGCGTGTGGCGCTGTGCAGCAGGCGCTGGCCTTCCAGCTTAAACGGCGCGCCAGGGCGGCACACCGGGCCGATCCACTCATCGCAGATTTTTTGCTGGTACAGATGGCTGGGCCAGCGGAAGTCGTCGCGGCGGATCGCAAGGTCGACGCCGGTTCGTGCGAAGTCCAGCGGCCCACCAGCAGCCACCAGTTGCAGCTGCAAGTCTGGATGGGCCGCGTGCAGGCGGGGCAGCCGAGGGATCAGCCAGCGCATGGCGATAGTCGGCTCGCAGGACACGACCAACGTGACATCGTCGTGGCGGGTGAGCTGCTGCACGGCGGTTTCCAGCTGCTCGAAGACCGCCCGGGTAGTGGCGTGCAGGGCGCGGCCTGCCGGGGTCAGGAAAATAGCCCGGTTGCGGCGCTCGAACAGCGTTATGCCCAGGCTTTCCTCCAGCAGGCGTACCTGGCGGCTTACGGCGCCGTGGGTAACGTGCAGTTGTTCGGCTGCGCGCACGAAGTTCTGCGTGCGGGCCGCGATGTCGAAATAGCGCAGGGTGTTGAGGGGAGGCAGGTTCATGGCGTTGGTGCTTTAAACAAGAAATCTGTGACTTAAACTAGCAGATAACCTCAACTATAAATCGATTTTCCCCAGCCCCGGAGCCCCCGAAAATAGCGCCGTCAGTGCATTTTTGTCACTCATCTGGAGGGCTCCCATGACCGAACTCTTCGCCGTCGCCCTGTTCACCCTGCTTGCCGTCGTCAGCCCCGGGGCTGATTTCGCCATGGTCACCCGCAGCAGCTATGCCCAGGGCCGGATGGCCGGGCTGGCGGCGGCAATGGGCATTGCGCTGGGGGTGCAGGTGCACGTGCTGTATACCGTCTTCGGTATCGCAGTGCTCATCAGCCAAAGCCCCACCCTGTTTCTGATCATGAAGGCGCTAGGCGCCGGCTACCTGATCTACCTGGGTTACCGGTCATTTACCAACATACAGCGCATCAACCTCGACCAACCTGCCGCCACGGCCGGCAGCCTGTTGCAGGCGCTGCGCACAGGTTTCCTCACCAACTGCCTCAACCCCAAAACCATGCTGTTCGTGATCAGTGCCTTCAGCCAGGTTGTACAACCGGGCAGCCCACTGTGGCTGAACTTCGCCTACGGCGCCTTCATGTCGGTGGCGCATTGGGCGTGGTTCAGCCTGGTGGCAGTGTTCTTCTCAAGCCCGGTGCTGCGCAGGGCGATGATCGAGCGGCAACGGATGGCTGACCAGTTGATCGGGGTGGCGCTGATGGGTTTGGGGGTAGCTGTCGCGGTGAGTGGGGTAGCGTTGCCTCAAGCGTGAGCCCTTTGATATGAACTGGACCATGTCATCAGTCATAGGTCTTGCATATGCTTGTTGGATTTGATAGCTTGCATAGGCAAGGCATATGTAGGAGCAAACACTATGCGAACTGTCTCAATTTTCAAAAATGGTAAGAACCAAGCCATTCGCCTACCCACTGACATGGCTTACGACGGTGTTGGTGAGCTGGAGATTACGCGCAGTGGTGACACCATTACCCTGCGCCCCGTTCGCCCCAGTTGGCTTTCCTTGGCGGACCTACCCAAGGCTGACGCGGACTTTCTGCAAGAGCGCCCAAGCGTTATCAGCGATGAAGGCAGGTTCAATCTGTGACCACGTACATGCTGGATACCTGCATTTGCTCATTCATCATGCGCGAGCGGCCGGATTCTGTTCTGCAGCGATTGGCCGCAGAGGTTGCAAGGAATAACCGGATCGTGATTTCTGCGATTACCTATGCCGAGATGCGCTATGGGCAGATCGGCAAGAAGGCATCACCCAAGCACAAGACCCTCGTCGATGAATTCGTGAAACGGTTGGATGAAGTATTGCCGTGGGGGCAGGCTGCTGTAGACGCAACAGACCAGGCAAAGCAAGCACTCACCAAAGCCGGCCTGGTGATTGGTGAAAACGACACTGCTATTGCCGGCCATGCGATTGCTTCAGGCTGTGTGCTGGTCACGAATAATGTGCGTGAGTTCAGCCGAGTGCCAGGTCTGTCTTACGAGGACTGGGTCCACTGAAGAGCGATCCGCTGTGCCTGATTGGGCGGGTTGAAGCACAAGGCTGGATCTACGCTATATCGGCAGAAACAAGAAAGCCCGCACAAGGCGGGCTTTTCAGGTTGCTTCGTAAACTGTCATTGACAGGCCGAAGCAGGATTTGGTGGCTACACAGGGACTTGAACCCCGGACCCCAGCATTATGAATGCTATGCTCTAACCAACTGAGCTATGTAGCCGATGGCGCGCATTATTCTCTTGAACGCCCCCCCTGTCAACACTCCTTTCAAAAAAAATTTGCACGCTTTCAAAAACTTAGCAGCCAGTGCCGGTTCAGCGCACTATCAGCCACCCAGGGAGCCCTTGAAGCGTCAGGTGTTGCGGGCCCGCCACTTGGGCCAGGCTTTCTGCCGGGCGATCAAGGTTGAAATCGCCGCTCACCCGCCGTTGCGCCGCTTCCTCATCCAGTAGCCACAGGCGCCGGCCCTGGTAACCCGCGAGGCGCGCCAGCACTTCGTCCAGTGGTGTGTCTTTGGCGACCAGATGGCCGTTGCGCCAGCTGTCGGCGGTTTTCAGGTCAGCTTTCTGTACCTGGCCGATGTGGGTGTCATCGAAGCTCACCCGTTCACCGGCCGCGACCAGGCGTTGATCACCGCCTTGGGTAACCATGGCCTTGCCGTTGAACACCGTCAGCACATCGTGCCCGGCCAAGCGGGCGAGTTGCAGGCGGGTGCCGAGCACTTCCACACGTGCCTGGCCAACCTCCACCTGCATGGCCCGCCCGTCCAGCATCACCTCCAGCAACACCTGGCCCTGCACCAACTGCAATTGACGGGTGCGGCTGCGCAGGTCCACGTTCATCGCTGTGGCGCTGTCCAGGTGCAGGGCAGTGCCATCGGCGAGGCGTGTGCTACGGCGCTCGCCAGCTTCGGTGTGCAATTCGCTGCCAAGGCGCTGTAACAGCGGCCAGTACAGGCATGCAGCAATCGCCAGGCCCAGCAGAAACACCAGCGCCAGCCATTTGCCCAAATGCCCGTGACGCACCTGCACCAGCTGCGGGCGAGGGCGGGCTGCTGGGGGTTGCACGCGTTGCAACACCGCCTGCAACTCGGCATACGCCTGTGCGTTTTGTGGCACCTGGCACCATGCAGCGAAGGCGTGTTGAAGGGTTTGATCGCACCCAGGCTGGCGCAGCAGTGCAAACCATTGCATGGCTTCATCATGTGGGTCGGGCTGCAACTGCTGGGCGGGCATCGGGCGCATGGACAGGGCTGCTCAAGAGAGGGGCGCGGGCGCCCGACGTTGACAGGGGCAAGGGCAAAAGATGCTAATTATATTGAGAACCATTTACAAGTGCGTGGCGACGAGGGGAAAAAAAGATAGCTATGTATCTATTTGTTTCCCGATAATCGGAGCCCAGCATTCCGACGGAGATCCAGGCCATGGCCACCCCCAGCGCCACCCCGGCGTCCACCCCAGCCCCGGCGAGCAACGCCACGCCGCTGGTGATGCGCATCATCGGCTTCTGCGCCCTGGCGCACCTGATCAACGACCTGATCCAGTCGGTGCTGCCGGCCATCTACCCGATGCTCAAGGCCAATTACAACCTGAGCTTCGCCCAGATCGGCATGATTACCCTCACGTTCCAGATCACCGCGTCCCTGCTGCAGCCCTGGGTGGGCTTTTTCACTGACCGCAAACCCAACCCCAACCTGCTGCCCATGGGCACTGTGTGCACGCTGATCGGTATCGTGATGCTGGCATTCGTTGGCAGCTTCCCGATGATTCTGCTGGCCTCTGCTCTGGTGGGCATCGGGTCTTCCACCTTCCACCCGGAAACCTCGCGCATTGCGCGCCTGGCGTCCGGGGGGCGGTTTGGCCTGGCCCAGTCGACCTTCCAGGTAGGCGGTAACACGGGCTCTGCCCTGGGCCCGCTGCTGGCTGCCGCGATTGTCATACCCTTCGGGCAGACCCACGTGGCGTGGTTCGGCGTTGCCGCGCTGTTCTTCCTGGGCGTCACCCTGATGCTGCGCCGCTGGTACACCGAGCACCTCAACCAGGCCAAGGCCCGCAAGGCGGTGCAGGCCACCCATGGCATTTCCCGCGGGCGGGTGGTTGCAGCGCTGGTGGTGCTCGGCCTGCTGGTGTTCTCCAAGTACTTCTACATGGCCAGCTTCACCAGCTACTTCACCTTCTACCTGATCGAGAAGTTCGGGGTATCGGTGGCCAGCTCGCAACTGCACCTGTTCCTGTTCCTGGGCGCGGTGGCGGCGGGTACGTTCTTCGGCGGCCCTATTGGCGACCGCATCGGGCGCAAGGCCGTGATCTGGTTCTCGATCCTGGGCGTGGCGCCGTTCACCCTGGCGCTGCCTTACGCCGACCTGTTCTGGACCACCATCCTGAGTGTGGTGATCGGCTTCATCCTGGCCTCGGCATTCTCCGCCATCGTGGTGTACGCGCAGGAGCTGGTACCTGGCAGTGTGGGCATGATCGCCGGCATCTTCTTCGGCCTGATGTTCGGCTTCGGCGGCATCGGGGCGGCGCTGCTGGGGTATGTGGCTGACCTGCGCGGTATCGAGTATGTGTACGGGCTGTGCTCGTTCCTGCCGCTGTTCGGGGTACTGGCGATCCTGTTGCCCAGCACCGGCAAGCGCTGATGGTAAGGGGGCTGCGTTGCAGCCCCTTCGCTGCGGCAAGGCTTGCGGGCAATTGACGGTATTGCCTGCGGTGGCCTAGAGTGCCGCCTCTTCCTGTCACCTCTGCGTAGTAGCCCTAGCAATGCGCCGTTTCCTGTCCCTGCCCAGCACTCGTCAGCCAGCCCCTGAGGGCCTGCGCCGCGCGTGGCCGAGTGACACGGTGCTCAAGCGCCGGCGCAGCGTGCTGTTTGCCTTCACCTTCTCGCCACACCTGAACTGATCTGCGTTTGCGCATCGCCTGCCGCCTTGGTGGGCGAGCCTGTGTGTGCACGTCTTATCGGTTTGCAAGGAGTGGTACATGAACATGCGTTTGCTGGCGGGCCTGCTGTTCGCCGTTTCGGTGGTGGGTTTCAGCCTGGGGGCCACACTGCCGCTGGTGTCGTTGCGCCTGCATGAGGCCGGGGCCGGCACCCTGGAAATCGGCGTCATTTCGGCCATTCCGGCGGCGGGGATGATGCTCTCGGCGTTTCTGGTCGATGCCTGTTGCCGGCACCTCAGCCGGCGCAACCTTTACCTGCTGTGCTTCAGCCTGTGCACGGCCAGCATCGCCCTGCTCGAGCCTGCGTTCGGCTCGCTGTGGATGCTGGCGCTTCTGCGCCTGGGGCTCGGGCTTGGCATGGGGATCGCCATCATTCTGGGCGAGTCCTGGGTCAACGAGCTGTGCCCCGACCACAACCGCGGCAAGATCATGGCCCTTTACGCCACCAGTTTCACCGGCTTCCAGGTATTGGGCCCGGCCATGCTCGCAGTGCTGGGCGCTGGCAGCCCGTGGATAACCGGTGTGGTCACCGCCTGCTATGGCTTGGCACTGCTGTGCATCCTGTTCACTGTGCCCAATGATTACGTGGCCCATGAAGAGGGCGACAAGAGTTTTGGCCTGGCCGGGTTCTTCCGGGTGGCGCCGGCCTTGTGCGTGGCCGTGCTGTTCTTCTCGTTCTTCGATGCGGTGGTGTTGTCGCTGCTGCCGGTGTATGCCACCAGCCACGGCTTTGCCGTGGGCGTGGCGGCGCTGATGGTGACGGTCGTGTTTGCCGGCGACATGCTGTTCCAGCTGCCACTGGGCTGGCTGGCCGATCGCGTGGAACGTACCGGCCTGCATCTGTTGTGCGGGCTGGTGGCAATGGCCATCGGCATTGGCCTGCCCTGGTTGCTCAACATGGCCTGGCTGCTGTGGCCGTTGCTGGCGCTGCTGGGGGCGGTTGCGGGGGGCATCTACACCCTGGCGCTGGTGCTGATCGGGCAACGGTTCAAGGGGCAGGACCTGGTCACCGCCAATGCCAGCGTCGGGCTGCTGTGGGGGGTAGGCAGCCTGGTGGGGCCGTTGGTCAGTGGTGCGGCCATGGATGTGGCGCCCCATGGCCTGCCCATGGCGCTGGCGTTGATGGCCGGGTTGTTCGTGTGCTTTGCCAGGCAGGCATACCGGCGGGCAGGGCAGGTGTCGGCGGTTGCCGACTGACCTGTCCTAGCCGCACGGCCGCTGCGGTCAGAAGCTTGCGCGCAGGGTCACCGCGACGTTGCGCGGCTCACCCCAGTAGTAGCCGGTTGCGGTGGTGTTGATCTGCCGGTAGTACGCCTTGTCGAACAGGTTGTTGGCGTTGAGCTGCACCGAATAGTTACGGTCGATATCGTATTTGAGCATGGCGTTGTACACCGCATAGCCCGCCTGGGTGGCTTTGGCCTGGCCGCTGCGCGCGTAGATATCGCTCTGCGCCTGTACCCCACCGCCGATGGTCCAGGCATCCAGTGCGCCGGGCAGGCGGTAGTGGGTGAACAGGCGCAGCATGTGCTGCGGGTCGGTGGTGCGGATCGCATTGCCGTTGGTGGCAGCGGTGTTCTTCACGTACTCGGTGGTGTTGTAGGTGTAGCCGCCGGTCAACTGCCAGCCCGGCAGGATCTCGCCGGAAACCTCCAGGTCGATGCCTTCGCTGCGGCTCTTGCCCGAGGCGATCTTGCACAGGGCCGTGGTGCTGCACTGGCCTGGGACCGACGTGAGGTCGTCCACCGGGGTGCCCACCTGGTTGATGCGGAAGAACGCCAGGGATGTATTCAAGCGGCCTTCGTAGAATTCACCTTTGATGCCGGTTTCGTAGGCTTCGCCGACCACCGGGTCGAGCACCGAGTTGGTTTTGTCCACCACTGTTTGCGGGTTGAAGATTTCGGTGTAGCTGGCGTAGACGCTGAAATTGTCGTTCAGGTCGTAGATCAGCGCTGCATAGGGCACGATCTTCTGATCGACGCTGAAACGGCCGCTGGCCCCTGTGTTGTTTTCCTGCTCGTAGTCGTACCAGTTGGCCCGCGCGCCAATGATCGCGGTCAGCGGGTCGGCCAGCGAAATGCGCCAGGTGGCATGCGCTGCCTCCTGCGTGGTGCGGGTGCGCACGGGGTGGGCGGTGATGGCAATGTCCGGCTCGGCCAGGCTTGTTTTCGGGTCCCAGTAGCGGATGTCGTACAGCCCGGAGATCACCCGGTTGGTGGCCGAGGCATACGAGTCGTTGCGGATGCGCTCCACGCCCAGCATCAGTTCGTGGCTACGGCCCAGCAGGCTGAAGGGGCCGTTCAAGGTGGCGCTGAGGTTGTTTTGCAGGCTCTCACCGCCATCACCTTCGGTAACCTGGTATTGCATCAGGTAGGGGTTACCGGTTGGGTTGAGCCTGGCTGGGGCACGTTCCATGAAAGTCTGCTTGAAGCCATGGTCGTCCAGTTCGAAATGTGAGCGCAGGGCCATCAGCTTCAGCGTCCAGTCATTGTCGAAGCGGTGTTCCAGCTCGGCGAAGGTATTCAGGTTGCTGCGGTTCCAGCGGTTCCAGTCGGCGCCCAGGTAGGTGCTGCGGCCAAACGGCAACGGCGCGCCCGTGGCATCGGCGGGCAAGTTGCCCCAGGCACCGGTGGCATCCAGCTTGGTCCATTCCAGCCCGGTGGTCAGGGTGGTGCGCTCGTCCAGGTCGAAGGCCAGCGACCCCCCGAACGCCTCCTTGCGCTCGCTGCGCGAATGCTGGAACAGGTCGCGGTCGTCGTGCACGGCGATCACCCGCCCACGTACATTGCCGGTGTCGGTCAGCGGGCCCGAGATATCCGCCACGTAACGCTGGGCGTTCCAGGACCCCAGGGTGGCGGTGCCTGAAGCCTGGAAGCTGTGGGTGGGGCGTTTGCGCACCAGGTTCACCGTGCCGGAAGGGTTACCCGCCCCGCGCAGCATGCCGGTGGCCCCGCGCAGCACTTCAGCACGGTCGATGAAGGCCGCATCGGACTGGATGAACGCGCCGCCGCCGCTGCTTTGCACCACGGTGGCGCCGTCATACTGGATGGCGTCTATCTGGAAGCCACGCGAGTAGTACTGCACCCGCTCGCTGTCGGTGTAGTTCACCACCACACCGGGCGTCTGCTCCAGCAGGCTGGTGAGGTTGGTGATGTTTTGGTCCTCGATGCGCTGGCGCGTCACCACGCTCACCGACTGCGGCGTGCCGCGCAGGGTCTGGGGCATTTTGCCGATGGTCACGGCGCCAGTGGTGTAGGAACCGCTGTGTTCGGTGGTTTCGCCCAGCCGGTCGCTGGAAATACTGGTGGCGCCCAGCTCCAGGGCATTGCCAACATCCATCACGGGCATCAGCAAGAAACTGTTGTCGCCCTGTTGCTGAGCCTGCATGTCGCTGCCTTGCAACATGATCGCCAGCGCGCTGGCGCTGTCATGCCGGCCCTGAACGCCGTGGGTGGTCTTGCCTTGCAAGGCGTTGGCGTCGAAGGCAAGGTTCAGGCCGCCCTGGCGGGCCAACTGGTCCAGCGCCGGGGCCAGGGGGCCGGCTGGGATCGCCCACTCGGTTTGCGGGCTCTGGCTGGCCACCGCTGCCAGGGCGATGGCCGGGCACAGGCTGCTGGCGGCCAGGCCAAGGCCCAATACGGCGGTGCCGACTGCACGGCGCAGCGTGTGGGTGCTGGAAAAACACGGGGCAATCATGAGCGCTCCTGAAGGTTGCGAAGGCCACTTTTAAGGCTGTGTTTCTTCAGGCCGAACGAGAATGAGATTACGCCTCATTTATTTTTTGCCCGTGCAGTCAGGCTGCGTCGATATTCACCCAGTAACGGGTGCGGTGGTGCACGCGAATAGGCAGGCTGCTGGCCAGCAGCCGCAGGATCTGCTCGGTGTCGGCCAGTTGATAGGTCCCGGACACCCTCAGTTGCGCCACCTGCGGTGCGCAGCGCAGCAGACCGGGGCGGTAGCGGGCGAGCTCGGACACGAATTCGCCCAGCGCCATCTGCTGCACGCTGAGTACCCCGTCGGTCCAGCCCCAAGGGTCGTTGTGCGGCTGCACGGCCTGATGGCGACCGTTGGCCCAGACTTGCCAGGTTTCCCCTGGGGGCACCTGCAGTTGCGCGGGCGATCCGGGGAACAGCGTCACCTCGCCGCGGCGTACCGCCACCAGCAGGCCCTGGTCGTTTTCTCGGAGCACCAACTGGCCATCGAGGGTAAGCAGCGGGCCGATGCGGGTATCGATGCGAAAGGGGCGGGTGTCGTCCGGGTTGCTGGCCAGGCTCACCTCACCGCGGATCAGCGCCAATTGTCGCAGCCCGGCACTGAATCGCAGGTCGATGGCGCTAGCGGTGTTCAACTGGATGTGGCTGCCGTCGCTGCTCTGCAACTGGCGGCGCTCGCCGGTGGCGGTGCTGCTGTCGGCCAGCAGTTGCGGCAACCCCAGTGGCTCTCGTGCCGCCCAGCCCAGGCTGCCGCCCACTGCCAGTAGCGCCAGCAGCTTCAGTTGGTCGCGGCGGCTGATGCGCTGGCGTTGGCTGCCCTGCAACGTGCGCCGGCTGAGGTCTTTGGGCAATTGCGCCCATTCTTCATCCAGGTGGCTCACCCGCTGCCAGGCCAGTGGGTTGTGCGGGTGGCTGGCCAGCCACTGCCGGAACTGTTCCTGCGCATGCGGGCTGGGGCTGCCGAACCGCAGCTTCACCAGCCAGTCGATGGCCTGGTCGACCTGCGCCTGCGCAGGCTTGTGCTCATGCATCGGCATAGCGCAACCGGTAGCAAACCTGAAATGCCTTGGCCAGGTCTCGCTCGACGGTGGCACGGGACACGTGCAGGCATTGGCTGATCTGCACCAGGCTCAAACCGTCGAGCTGGGCGAGCAGAAAGGCCTGCCGTGCGCGTGGCTTGAGCTGATGCAGGGCACGGTCGAGCCGTTCAAGGCTGTCGAGAATCACCAGGCGGTGTTCCTCACTGGGTATTTCGGCCTCGGGCAGGTGCGCCAGGCTCTCCTGGTAGGCACGCTCCAGCGCCCGGCGGCGGAACTGGTCGATCATCAGGCCACGGGCAATGCTGCTCAGGTAGGCGCGGGGCTCGCGCAGCGGTGATACCTGGCGGGCCCGCAGCAGGCGCACGAACGTGTCCTGGGCCAGGTCGGCAGCGTGCTCGCTGCAACCCACCCGGCTGCTTAGCCAGGCACGTAACCAGGCGTGGTGAGATTGATACAGCAGGGCGACCTCGGTCGGTTTCAGCGTGTCGTTGAACTGCATCGTCGCCAAGGCCCGGTTCCATGATGGATGTGATTGTGAATATTTCTCAATTCTATTCGCGCGTGCCTATGGCCGGCAATGGCATACCAGGAATTACCTGCGCAAGAACCGGCGTTCGCCCGATGAACGGCTGCGCTAAGCTGGCTTTCACTAACCCCTAGGAGGCGCCATGATCCTGGCCGATCTTTCCCCTCAGGCCTACCGGGAAGCCGCCGAGCACCTTCGGGCGCTGGACGCTGACTGGGCCGCGCACATTGCCGCGGTGGGCCCGTGCCTGCACCACGCCACGCCGGGGCGCGAGCCCTATGAGGCACTGTTGCGCGCCATTGCCTACCAGCAACTGCACGCCCGCGCCGCCGAAGCGATTCTGGGGCGCCTGCTGGCACTGTTCCCGCATCAAGCATTTCCGCAGCCGCGCCAGTTGTTGGCGCTGAGCCCGGTTGCCCTGCGTGAATGCGGCTTTTCGGCCAGCAAGCTGGCGACTGTCCAGGGCATCGCGCAAGGCCGGCTGGACGGTGTAGTCCCCACCCAGGCAGAAGCCTTGGGTGTGGCCGATGAAGCATTGATCGAACGGTTGATCACATTGCGTGGGGTAGGGCGGTGGACGGTGGAGATGTTGCTGATCTACAGCCTGGCACGGTCCGACATCCTGCCGGTCGACGACTTTGGCATCAGGGAGGGGTATCGGCGCCTCAAAGGGCTGGCCAAGGCGCCGACGCCTGGGCAGATGCGCGTGCTGGGCCAGGCATGGCACCCCTACCGAACGGTAGCCGCCTGGTACCTGTGGCGGGCCTGAAGCGTAACCTGGGAACACATCATGAAACCCTACGACACCCCCGAACAGCGTTGGCAGGCCGTGGAAATCCGCGATAGCGAGGCTGACGGTCAGTTTGTCTACGCCGTGCGTACCACAGGCATCTATTGCCGCCCCGGCTGCCGTTCTCGGCTGGCCAAGCGCGGCAACGTTGAGTTCTTCGACACCCCGCTCGCCGCTGAAACTGCCGGCTATCGCCCCTGCAAACGCTGCCTGGCGGCATCAGCCAGTGCCGGGCGCACCCGCCAGCTGATTACCCGCGCCTGCCGCCTGATCGAAGCGGGTGACCCGCCCCCTGGCCTGGAGCAACTGGGCCGGGCGCTGGCAGTGAGCCCCTATCACCTGCACCGCCTGTTCAAGGCCGAAACCGGGCTGACCCCCAAGGCCTACGCCAGCGCCTTTCGCGCACAGCGCCTGCGCACTGGCCTGGGGCAGGGGCAGTGCACGGTTACCGATGCCATCTACCAGGCCGGCTACAACTCCAACAGCCGCTTCTACCAAAGTGCCGATCTGCGCCTGGGCATGCGCCCGGGGCAGTTTCGCGCCGGGGGCGCAGGCGCCAGCATTCGCTTCGCCATCGGCCAGTGTTCGCTGGGGGCGATCCTGGTGGCCCAGAGCGCCAAGGGTATCTGCGCGATTCTGCTGGGTGACGACCCGCAGGCCTTGTTGCACGCCCTCGAAGACCAGTTTCCCAAGGCTGAGCTGATCGGTGGCGACCGCGCCTACGAACGGGTGGTCGCCGAGGTGGTCGGCTTTGTCGAAGCACCGGCACTGGGCCTGGGCCTGCCGCTGGACGTGCAGGGCACGGCGTTCCAGGAACGGGTGTGGCAGGCCCTGCGCGAGGTGCCGGTGGGCGCGCGGGTCAGCTACAGCGATATCGCCGAGCGTATTGGCGCACCCAAGGCGGTGCGCGCCGTAGCCATGGCCTGCGCGGCCAACCGCATTGCGGTGGCCATCCCCTGCCACCGGGTGGTACGCCGGGATGGCGATATCAGCGGCTACCGCTGGGGGGTGGAGCGCAAGCGCCAGTTGCTGGCACGAGAAACGGCACTCTCCTGAAGGCTGCAAGCGGCGTAGAATGCCCCGCCAGATCGAATTGAAAGAGGAATATTCGATGAGGCGTGTCAGCCTTGCCCGTTTTTGCCCTGGCCTGATGACCATGCTGGCGTTGATGCTGGCCCTTGCCGGCCAGGCCTGGTCGGCCCCTGCCGCGCCTGCGCCTGCCGCCAGCCTGTCCGCCACGGACGCCCCGGCCCTGGATGAAAATGCCAGCGTCGATCAACTGAGCGACCGCCTGGACCAGATCCGCCAGGGTGTCACCAGCGACGCCAACGACGACCTGCTGGCCCAGTTGCGCATGGCCGCCGTGCAGGTTCAGCGCCAGGCCGATGCATTGAGCACCCAGCGCACCACGGATGCCGAGAAGGTCGACGACAAGCTCAAGGTGATCGGCCCGGCGCAACCGGACGAAGCCGCCACCCTGACCCAGCAGCGCAAGGCCCTGGAGGCTGAGAAAAAAGCGCTGGTTGCCGAGCGGGACCAGGCGACCAAGCTGACCCAGTCGGCCCGCGACCTGTCTACCCAGATCGTCAACCTGCGGCGCAGCCTGTTCAACTCGCAGATCACCAGCCGGGCCGCCTCACCGCTCAGCCCGGCGTTCTGGCAAAGCATCATCCGCCCCACCCAGGACGACGTGGCCCGCCTGCGCGACCTGCGCGGGGAGGCTGCTGATGCCCTGGGCAGCGCATTCAGTGCCGAACACCGCTGGCTGTTCATCACCAGCCTGGTGGCGGCGATCCTGGTGTGGACCTTGGTACGCGGGCTGCTGGAGCGCCTGCTGGCCAGGGCCATGGTCAGTGGGTTGCCTGAAGGCCGGCTACGTCGCAGTGCCCTGGCGCTGGGTGTGAGCCTGGCCACGCTGGGCACCATTGCCGGTTCCGTGTCGCTGTTGCGCTGGGGGCTGGAGAGCAGCGCCGAGCTGGGTACCGACCTGGCCAGCCTGACCAACCACGTGCTGGCCCTGGTGGTGTTCAGCGCCTTCATCACCGGCCTGGGCCGCGCCATGCTGATGCTGCAGCGCCCGTCGTGGCGGCTGCCGGCCATTCATGACGAAGTCGCCAGTGCCCTGGGCTGGTTCCCGAAAGTGCTGGCATTGTCGCTGATGGTCATGATGACCATGGAGCGTATCAACAGCGTGATTGGTGTGAGCCTGGCGCTGACCGTGGCGGTCAACGGCCTCACCGCGCTGGTGGTGGCCATGATCTTCGGCGGCGCGTTGCTTTCATACCGCCGCACCTTGCGCGAGCACGGCCTGGAGCGCCCGACCGGCCTGGCCGGGTTGATCCCGTTCGTGATGGTGGTGTGGCTGGCGTCGATCCTGCTGGCGTTGGTGGCCGGTTACCTGACCCTGGCCTACTTCCTCACCGCCAAGTTGCTGTGGGTGAGCATGGTGGTCACCTGCGCCTACCTGCTGACCACCTTCCTGGGCGACCTGTGTGAAACCCTGCTGTCCCCCCGTCAGCCGGGTGGCCTGGCGCTTGCTGCCAGCCTGGGCCTGGCGCCGCGCCACCAGGCCCAGGCCAGTACCGTGCTGGCGGGTATCGGGCGCACCGTGGTGCTGTTCCTGGCCTTGCTGCTGGCACTGATGCCGTCGGGCACCAGCCCCAGTGAGCTGCTGCTTAGCCTGGGTGACTGGGACGGCACCGGTGGCAAGCTGCTGGGCAACCTGAACATCGTGCCCCAGGACATCCTGCTGGCGCTGGCCATGCTGGTGTGCGGCATGCTGGCCATTCGCGTGGTCAAGCGCTGGCTCAGTGAGCGCCTGTTGCCGGAAACCGACATGGATGCCGGCATGCGGGCCTCGCTGGTCACGCTGGTGGGTTACCTGGGCTTCCTGTTCCTGGCCATGCTGGTGATGTCCACCCTGCACATCAACCTCACCAGCCTGACCTGGGTAGTCAGTGCGTTGTCGGTGGGGATCGGTTTCGGCCTGCAACAGATCGTGCAGAACTTCATCTCCGGCCTGATTCTGCTCACCGAACGCCCGGTGAAGGTGGGGGATTGGGTGAGCCTGGCTGGGGTCGAGGGCGACATCCGCCGTATCAATGTGCGCGCCACCGAGATCCAGATGTCTGACCGCTCGACGGTGATCGTGCCCAACTCGCAGTTCATCTCCCAGAACGTGCGCAACGTCACGATGGGCAACGCGCTGGGCGTTGTCGGCATTACCCTGACCTTGCCACTGGACACCGATGCCAACCGCGTGCGCGAGCTGCTGCTGACGGCGTACCAGGAGCACGAAGGCATTCTGGATGCACCGGCGCCGTCGGTGTCGTTCAAGGACCTGACCAGCAGCGGCATGGTGATCGGGGTGAGTGGCTACGTGGCGGGCCCGCGGCAGGTGTCCGGGGCGCGCAGTGACCTGCTGTTCACCATCCTTGGGCGGTTGCGCGATGAAGGTATCGCGCTGTCGTCACCGCAAAGCATGGTGTTGCTGCAGGAGGCTGGGCGGCAGGCGGACGAGCCGGCCTGATGGTTCACCTTGGGGCTGAACGCCGCGGTCGCTCGGCCCCAAGTGCAGCCAGCCATCAGCCCAGGCAACGCGTCACGTGCTTGACCGACTGGTACCCCGCCAGCCCCCACGGCCCGAGCTCGCGGCCGATGCCGCTGGCCTTGGTGCCGCCCCAGGACGTTTCGACGAACACCGCCTGTACCGAGTTGATCCACACGTGGCCAACCTCCAGGGCATCGGCCACACGTTCGGCCCGCGCCAGGTCCGCCGAGCACACCGTGCCCACCAGGCCGAAACGGCTGTCGTTGGCTTCTTCGATGGCCTGGGCCTCGCTGACGAAGCGGCGGGCGCACAGCACCGGGCCGAAAATCTCCTCGGTCCACAGGCGGCTTTCCACCGGCACATCGGTATACAGCGTCGGGCTGACGAACCAGCCCTCACGGCCCAGCACCTCGCCGCCGGCAAGGCAGGTCAGCCCTTCTTCCCGGGCGGTGGCAAAGTAGCCCGCTACCTTCAACCATTGCGCCTGGCTGGTCAGCGGGCCCATGTCCACGTCTTCGCCTAGCGGGTTGCCGACGCGCAGCGCTTGCAGCGCCTTCTGCAGGCGGGGCAGCAGCGTATCGGCAATGCCTTCCTGCACCAGCAAACGTGAGGTGGCTGAACACATCTGCCCGGCGTTCCAGGTGATGCCGGCGATGATCCACGCCACCGCCTGGTCCGGGTCGCAATCGTCGAACACCACGATGGCCGACTTGCCGCCCAGCTCCAGGGTCACAGGCCGGCACTGCGCTGCTGCACTGCGCATCACCTGGCTGCCCACGCCGTTGCTGCCGGTGAACGAGACTTTGTCCAGGCCAGCATGGCTGCTGAGGGCTGCACCGGTTTCTGCCTTGCCGTTGACGATGTTCAGCACGCCCGCTGGCAGGCCCAGGGCCTCGGCGATATGGCCATAGGCCTGTTCCACCAAGGGTGTCACTTCCGAGGGTTTGAGCACCACGGTGCAGCCCGCTGCCAGGGCCGGTGCGAGCTTCCATGCGCTGGTGACCAACGGGAAGTTCCACGGCACGATCAAGCCAACTACACCGACCGGCTCCAGGCGCGTGCGTGACGTAAAGCCGGCAGCTGCCAGCGGCACATCCTGTTGCCGGGCTGGCAACTGCTGCGCCAGTTCAGCGTAGTACTCGAAGGTGGCGATGGCATCATCCAGGTCGATTTCTGCCTCGTGCCGCGGCTTGCCGTTGTTGCGCATCTGCAGGCCGATGAGCGCCTCACGGCGGGTACCGAGTTCGCGGGCAAAGCCGCGCAGGTAGGCCGCGCGGGCATTTGCGTCGGTGCATTTCCAGGCGGGCAGGGCGCGGCGGGCGGCGGCAACGGCCGCGTCCACCTGTGTCACGCTGGCGGCCGTCAGTTCTTCGAACGGTTGGCCCAAGGCCGGCTCATAGACGTGCAGGCATTCACTGCCCTGGCCTGCGACCCACTGGCCGGCGATGTAGTTGGAAGCGGTCATGTTCGGTATCCAGTCAGGCCATTTTGGCGTGGGTTACAGGGGTAGGCGGGGCGGTTTTGCAACGCACCCAGCGCGGACCGTTGGGGCCGTATACGCCCGCAGGTTCAGGGAACAGGTTGAGCAGCAGCAGGTACAACACGGCTGCCAGCCCCAGCGTTACCGGCAAGCTCAGGTCGATGCCACCGGCCAGTTCACCCAGCGGCCCGACGAACTGCCCCGGCAGGTTCACAAAGCACAGGCCAACGGCAGCACTGGGCAGCCAGGCACCCATGCCGCGCCAGTTCCAGCCATGCAAAAACCAGTAGTGGCCGCCGCGTTGCCCGCGGGTGAATACCTGTAGATCGTCTGCGTGGTAGAAGCCGCGACGCGTGATCAGGCCGAGGATCATGATCACCATCCAGGGGCTGGTGCAGGTAATGATCAGCACGGCGAAAGTGGACACGCTTTGCACCAGGTTAAAGGTGAAACGGCCGACGAAGATGAAACCGATGGCCAGTACGCCGATCAGCAGCGTGGCCGCCGCACGGCTGAGCAGGCGCGGAAACACGCTGGACATGTCCAGGCCGGTGCCATACAAGGCCGTGGTGCCGGTGGACATGCCGCCGATCACCGCAATCAGGCACACCGGCAGGAAGAACCAGCCCGGCGCCACCGCCAGCAGGCCGCCCACGTAGTTGTTGGCGGTGATGTAGTCCGGCGCCTGGGTTGCCACCAGGGTGGCGGTACACAGGCCGAACAGAAACGGAATCAATGTGGCTGCCTGGGCCGCGATCACCGCCAGCATGATGCGTGCCTTGGGCGTTTGGCGGGGAATATAGCGCGACCAGTCCCCCAGAAACGCCCCGAACGACACCGGGTTGCTCATGGCCAGTATCGCCGCCCCGACGAACGCCGCCCAGAAGCCTGCCTGGCCCTGGTTGACGCTACCGGCGTAGCCCGCGTCGAACGGCCCGGCGAAGGCGACGATACCCAGCAGGAACAGCAGGCTGGAGGCCCATACCGCCACCTTGTTCACCCACAACATGAAGCGGAAGCCGAAGATGCACACCACCAGCACCAGCACGGCGAACAGGCCATAGGCCAGGCCCAGGGTCAGGTCGTTCTCGGGCAGGCCCACCAGGCGTTTGGCGCCGCCCACCAGTGCATCGCCCGAACTCCACACCGACAGCGAAAAGAACGCGACTGCGGTGACCAGCGACAGAAACGAGCCGACGATACGCCCGTGTACGCCAAAGTGCGCACCCGACGATACCGCGTTGTTGGTGCCGTTCAGCGCACCAAACAGGCCCATGGGGGCCAGGATCAGCGCACCCACCCCAACACCCAGCAAAATCGCCCATAACCCCGCCTGGAACGACAGCCCGAACAGCACCGGGAAACTGCCCAGCACGGCAGTGGCAAAGGTATTGGCGCCGCCGAAGATCAGGCGGAACAGGTCCAGCGGTGTTGCGTGGCGTTGATCGTCGGGTATCTGTTCGACACCGTTGGTTTCTATACCGGTCGAGTGGCTCATGGTGGTGCTCCAGCGCGGTTGTTGTGGGCCGGCGCCGTGCGCGGGCCTTTTTGTGGGTGCGATGGCAGTGCGGCAGCGCCGCAAAAAAAATCAGCTGGGTGTGATCACCGACAGGTGTTCGTGGCAGGCCAGCCACGCTTCGCCCTGGCGGCGAAAGACGATGGTTTCCCGTTCACTCAGGGCGTGTTCTTCGTTGGCGATGCGTATACGGGTGGCAACATCGTGCATGAAGATCGCCACCTCACCCTGCAGGCTGACTTGGGTGTTGCTCGACTCACAACGGAGGACGGCAAAACCTTCAGCCTGCCACTGGGCCCACAGCGCCTGATAGGCATGGCGGCTGAGCAGCGGGTGGGGGAGGGTATGGAACAGAAACGTGGCGTCTTCGCTGAAGCAGTCGAAGTAGCGATCAGTGTCGTTGCTGGCGAACGCGGCAACGAGGTTGGCGGCGGCTTGCCGCACTTGGGCGTTATGGTCCACGGAAGTGGCCTCACGGTTATTGTGATTGTGGTCAGGCGATTCTGGTGGGGCACAGCGAGGTGAAAAATCCCTGATGGCAAATAATCAGTTCAGAAAAGTGTGAAGTGACGGCAAGCACGCCAATGGCACAGGCCTAATTGGCTCGAAACAAACGTAGGAGCGAGCGCAGCTCGCGATGCGCCGCGCGGG